>NZ_AICU01000001.1:0-18373 GCF_000257865.1 Streptococcus mitis SK575
CTTTGATTTTCATTGAGTATTAAAGTTCTTCAAAGGCCATCATGCCACCTTGGACATTGATAACCTCATAACCTTGTTCTGATAAGAATTGGCAAGCACGCGCCGATCTCATTCCAGATTTACAAATGACATAATGTAACTGATCCTTGTCCAATTGATCATAAGTATCAGCTAATTGACTCAGAGGAAGATTCTGAGTACCTTCTAAATGAAGAGCTTCAAACTCATCCACTTCTCTCACGTCCACTAAAGAAAGTCGGTCGTTTTGGTAAAGCTGGTAAAATGCGTCAAAGGTTATTTCTTTCATTCTTTTTCTCCTAATACTCTTCGAAAATCTCTTCAAACCACGTCAGCGGCGCCTTACCGTAGGTATGGTTACTGACTTCGTCAGTTCTATCCACAACCTCAAAACTGTGTTTTGAGCTGACTTCGTCAGTTCCATCCACAACCTCAAAGCTGTACTTTGAGCAGCCTGTGGCTAGCTTCCTAGTTTGCTCTTTGATTTTCATTGACTATAAAATGGTTTTAATTCTTTTTTTCAAATCTGGCACTACTTCTGCCTCAAACCAAGGATTTTTGGCCATCCAGATTTGATTTCGCGGTGAGGGGTGAACTAGCGGAAAATAGGTTGGCAAGTAGTTCTGGTAATGTTTTACCCGTTCTGTCACCTTGCCGCTGATTTTCTCCTGTAAATAGTAGGCTTGGGAATATTGCCCAATCAAGAGGGTCAACTGGATATCTGGTAATTCTTTCAAGAGCTGCGGATGCCATTTTTCTGCAAAACCGGTACGAGGTGGAAGATCGCCCGACTTGCCATGCCCTGGAAAGTAGAAATCCATGGGCAGAACTGCGAAATAACCTGAGTTGTAAAAGGTGTCTTCATCCACACCTAGCCACTCCCGCAAGCGGTCACCACTCTTGTCCTTCCAGTAAAGGCCTGCTTCTTGAGTTTTAAGTCCCGGTGCCTGACCGATGATATTGATGCGAGCAGTCTTTGGCGCCGCAAAGAGAGGTTCAATGCCGCGTTCTGTATAGCTGGCATTCTGCGGATCCACCATAATAGCCTGCTTAATTCTTTCGATTTGAGACATCTGTTTTCCCTCCAAAAAGAAGTCCAAGCATAAGATCTCAGACTTCTATCGTTTTATTTGATCAATTCATAGATAGCTTCGGCATAGATTGCTGCTGCGCGGAAGAGATCATCCAAGGCGATAAATTCATTGGCTTGGTGCATAGTATCAATAGAATCTGGGAACATGGCACCGTAGGCAACTCCGCGTTCGAGCAAGCGACCAAAGGTTCCACCACCGATGACTTGCTCGTGACCTTTAAGACCAGTTTGTTTTTCATAAACATTCAACAAGGTTTGCACAAGTGGATCTTCCATTGGCACATAGTGAGGGGTATGACCGTGCTCAGAAAGGCTAACAGAAGCAACTGGCAAGTTTTCAAGGGTTGACTTGATTTGTTCTGGACTTGTTCCTTTTGGATAGCGGATGTTGAGGGCAATGGTATTATCAGCGCTTGTTTCGTCAAAGCGGAAGACACCGGCATTCATAGAAAGGGCACCCATCTTTGCATCCACATGAGCAATCTTGAGATTTTCACCCTCATGGTCGTTCAAGAGAATTTTACCAGCGATGTCAAGGTAGTCTTCAGCTGGACCAGCAAAGTCAAACTGGCTAAGGAAGAGGGCTAGGTAAGTCGCACCATTGACACCTGAAGCAGGCATAGCACCGTGGGCTGATTTACCAATGATCGTCACCTTGTATTGGCCAGCTTCTTCTTGGAGTTCTCCTCTAAGTTTGTGTTCTGCAACAAAGGCATCTAGTTTAGCTTGCAAGTCAGCCAAATCACCTGAAACGACTGCTGTTGCTGATTCAGGTACCATATTTTCACGCAAACCACCTGTGAAGCTGTGAAGACAGGCTGCACCTGTATTTTCACCTGCAAAGTGAAGGTATTCCGTGATATTTCCTTTTTCACCATTGATGATAGGGAATTCAGCATCTGGAGAGAAACCGAAGTCTGGTTTTGCAAGTCCTACGTGCTCGAAGTAGTAGTCCATGTCTGCCCAGCCTGATTCTTCGTCTGTTCCGACAATAAAGCGAACTTTCTTAGAAGTTGGAAGCCCCAATTCTTTGATGATTTTCAAGCCATAGTAACAAGCTGTTGTAGGACCCTTGTCATCAGAAGCTCCACGCGCATAGAGGCGACCGTCTTTGATAGTTGGTGTGTAAGGGTCTGTGTCCCAACCGCTACCAGCTGGAACCACGTCCATGTGGGCAAAGATTCCGAGAACTTCTTCTCCATCACCAAACTCAAAATGTCCTGCGTAGTTGTCAACATTTTTAGTTGGGTAGCCATCGCGGTCTGCGATTTCAAGGAATTTTTCCAAGGCTTTTACCGGCCCAGGTCCAAATGGATGCTCAGCATCTGCCTTGCTATCGTCACGTTCAGAGTTGATTTCTAATAGGCTAAACAAGTCAGCCAAGAGGTCTTCTTTGCGTTTTTCTACTTCTGCTGTAAAATCAATTGCTGTCATTTTTTTCTTCTTCTTTCTATCTTTTCTCGATGATTTCATCTACTGGCAAACGGTAGCTTGGTTCTAATTTTTCGTCTGTGTAACCCACTGTAATCAAGAGTTCTGGACGGAAACGGTCTTCGATTTCCAAAACTTCGTTGACTTTTGATTTGTCAAAACCAAGAATCAGATTTGATCCGATTCCTTGGTCTGTAAGAGCCAAAACCAAGTTCATGGCAACCAGACCTGCATTGAGGGCTAGGTAGTCACTAACCTGTTGTTCATTGTAACGGGCAAATTCAGCAGGCAAATTTTTCATGAAGTATTGTAGTTGCTCTTCAGAAAAGTTATTAGCACCACCAACTCGGGCAATCTTACGAGCACGTTTAGCCAGATCTGTATCTGTAAACAGAGCAATGGTTACAGGTGCTGATGATACCTGCTCAAAGTTGGAACCATAAGCTAATTTTGCCAGTTCAGCATTTTTCTCACGAACCACCACAAATTTCCAAGGCTGGCTGTTGTGGGCGCTTGGTGCCAAGGTTGCAATTTCGATAGCCGTACGCACATCTTTGGGATCCACTGGCTTGTCAGTGAAATGCTTGGTCGCATGACGTTTTTTGTTTAATTCAAGAAATTTCATAATCGATTTCCTTTTCTAATTCTACTGCTTCCATTCTACCATAATTTGAAAGAGCTTGCAGATATTTTCCATGATTAAGTTTTTTTATCGCAACCATAAAAAACATATATTGGTTCATCAGGAAAATTTCTGATAAACTAGCAGATATCTTACATCTGAATGGAGACATTATGAAAAAATTTAGCCTATTACTAGCCATCCTACCATTTTTGGTTGCCTGTGGAAATCAAGCTACACCTAAAGAGACTAGTTCTCAAAAGACAATCGTCGTTGCAACAGCTGGTGATGTGCCACCATTTGACTACGAAGACAAGGGCAATCTGACAGGTTTCGATATCGAAGTTCTAAAGGCAGTGGATGAAAAACTCAGCGACTACGAGATTCAATTCCAAAGAACTGCCTGGGAGAGTATCTTCCCAGGACTTGATTCTGGTCACTATCAGGCTGCAGCTAATAACTTGAGTTATACAAAAGAACGTGCTGAGAAATACCTCTACTCACTTCCAATTTCGAATAATCCCCTCGTCCTCGTCAGTAACAAGAAAAATCCTCTGACTTCACTTGACCAAATCGCTGGCAAAACAACTCAAGAGGATACCGGAACTTCAAACGCTCAATTCATCAATAACTGGAATCAAAAACACACTGATAATCCTGCTACTATCGATTTTTCTGGTGAAGATATCGGTAAACGAATCCTAGACCTTGCTAACGGAGAGTTTGATTTCCTAGTTTTTGACAAGGTATCCGTGCAAAAGATTATCAAGGACCGTGGCTTAGACCTTTCTGTGGTTGACTTGCCTTCTGCCGATAGCCCCAGCAACTATATCGTTTTCTCAAGCGACCAAAAAGAGTTTAAAGAGCAATTTGATAAAGCACTCAAAGAACTCTACCAAAACGGAACACTCGAAAAACTCAGCAATACTTATCTAGGTGGTTCTTATCTTCCAGATAAATCTCAGTTACAATAATACTCTTCGAAAATCTCTTCAAACCACGTCAGCTTTATCTGCAACCTCAAAGCTGTGCTTTGAGCAACCTACGTCTAGCTTCCTAGTTTGCTCTTTAATTTTCATTGAGTATAAGATATACTAAAAGCGATTGGATCAGCCAATCGTTTTTAGTTTGCATTGGTTATTTTAGGAAACTCTTACAAAAAATCAAAAAAATTCTTCACATCCTCTATATACCCATGCTTTTCTATTAAGCTTGCTAATAATTCCAGATTGTGTCCCTGATAGTTATCTTCACGACGTAATTCTTCATACATTTCGATAAAGGGAAGCCCCTTGGACTTGGCCAATTCTAACTCAGCCTCGTAATCATAAGCAACTTTACGAAATTGTATATTGACCAATTCCCCATCTTCAACCTCTATCACGGCATACTGGGCACGGTGATTTTTTAACGCCTCCCAATTAAAATAGGGCATACCAATCGAACCTGGATTGATAATTTGTTGCCCTTGACTGCCATAACGAAGCAACTGCTTGTGAACATGACCATAGACTGCCACGTCCGTTTCCTCATCTAGTAGTTGGTCAAATTTCTCTGTATCATTCTCAACTAGCAAGTCACCACCATAGTTCTTATTTGGCAAATTATGAGAGATAGAAAAGCGCAAGCCGTCAATTTCTTTCTTTTCAAGCAAAGGCAAGTTTCGTAACCAGACAATCGTTGTAGAATCCATTCGCTCCATCAAAAACTGGGTCAATCGCATGAGCTGGACTTCCTGTGGGTCTTCTAAGCCATATTGCACATCTAAAGCCTCAAGGACACAATCATCCCAATTGCCTCGAACACTTGCCGTGATAGGAAGATCCTTTAGCAGGGTTACCAAGTCATTTGCACCTGGACCAGGAAGAAAAATATCTCCCAGAAGCCAGTATTCACTGACTCCTTGATTTTTAGCATCTGTAATCACTGCTTCTAAGGCCGTCGCATTGCCATGAATATCTGATAAAATTGCGATTTTATGGTTCATGATGGTCTCCTTCTGTTTGATAATCTACTCTTTCTTCCGCCACTTGAGCCAATTCCTCTTCTTCCTGCGGGTTCAACTTGTTTTGCACAGCCTCTGCAACAGCTCTAGGCACACCGACTTCGACAATCTCATCCACACTTGCTTCCTTGATTTTGGTCAAAGACTTGAAATGCTTCATGAGATTCTGCTTGCGTTTAGGTCCCAGCCCTTCAATTCCATCCAGTTGTGATGAAAAAGAATTTTTGGAGCGCAGTTGCCGGTGGAAAGTAATAGCAAAGCGGTGCACCTCATCTTGGATGCGTTGGAGGAGGAAAAATTCCTGAGAATTGCGAGACAACTCCACCACCTCAAGTGGATCTCCAAAGAGCAATTCATGAGTTTGGTGTTTATCATTCTTTTGCAGACCTGCAATGGGAATATCCAAGCCCAGCTCCTCTTGGATGACTTGCTTGGCTATATTGACTTGACCTGGTCCCCCATCAATCACAATCAAATCTGGAGGAGTCAAACCGTCACGCTGTACTCGACCATAGCGCCTGCGAATGACTTCTCTCATACTGGCATAGTCGTCTGGTCCGACGACAGTCTTGATTTTATACTTACGATAATCTTTTTTACTTGGTTTGCCGTTGACAAAGACCACCATGGCTGAAACAGGGCTAGTTCCCATGATATTAGAATTATCGAAGGACTCGATGCGGACTGGGGTCGGTATTTGGAGCAAACGACCTAGATTTTCAATAGCTCCTTGTGTCTTTTCGACAGATTTCTCTAGCAGGTTGAATTTCTGCTCTAGACTGACTCGAGCATTCTTTATAGCCAGATTGACCAGCTGCTTTTTCTCTCCACGCTGAGGCTTAAGAATCTTGGTGTCTACCAAAGCCTTGACAGCTTCTTCGTCAATATCCTGTGGAATCAGTACCTCATTGGGAACCAGGTGGGATTTTTCTTGATAGAATTGTCCTACATAGGTCAAGAAATCCTCATCCGGATCGTTGTAGTAGGGAAAAAGATTGACATCCCGCTCAATGAGTTTTCCCTGACGAACAAAGAAAACCTGAACACACATCCAACCCTTGTCCACATAGTAGCCAAAGACATCCCGATTCTGGAGATCCTTAGCCATGACCCGTTGCTTGGTCCGAAGCGTTCCAATGGCCTGAATTAGGTCACGGTATTCCGCTGCACGCTCAAATTCCATAGTCTGGGCTGCCGCTGCCATTTTTCCCTTAAGATCATCGATGATTTTGTCATCCTGTCCTTTTAAGAAGTCAGAAACCTCCTGAGCCATAGACTTGAAGTAGGCCTCATCCTTCTTACAGATAGTGTGGGCCATACATTGACCGATATGGTAGTAAAAACAGACCTTAGACGGCGGATTCGTACACTTACGAAAAGGGAAAATTCGATCCAGCAGCCGCTTGATTTCATTGGCTGCCCCCACATCTGGGTAAGGTCCAAAGTAGAGACCGCCGTCCTTTTTGACCTGACGGGTAATAATCAAACGAGGATAGCGCTCATTGGTGATTTTGATGAAGGGATAGGACTTATCATCCTTGAGCATGATATTGTATTTAGGCTTATTTTCCTTGATCAGATTAATTTCTAGGAGAAGTGCCTCAATATTAGACTCCGTAACAATAAATTCAAAATCCACAATTTCAGACACCAAGGCCTCTGTCTTGGTATCGTGACTCCCACGGAAATAAGATCTCACGCGGTTACGCAGATTTTTTGCCTTTCCTACATAGATAATGGTGCCGTTTTTATCCTTGTGAATGTAGCAACCAGGGCTGGTCGGCAAGAGCTCTAGTTTTGATTTAATCAAGTTGTTCATAATTCCATTATAGCAAAAAAGTAGGGAAAGATAGTCCCCTACTCACTAGTCTCATATAATTTTCGAAGTCTTTCAACATCCTCTTTCTGGATACCATAAAATGAACCCGCAGGTTGCATGACAGACTTCTCATCTGTATGGTCCAAGCCAATCGCATGACCCAACTCATGTTCTGCAGTATGGACAATGCGCTCATAGGAATAGCCATAGTTAGGATTGGACAGATAATAGTGATTCAACCGCACCGTGACAGACAAGAATTGCCCCGTCAAGAGATTGGTCTGACTTTCCGCTTCTCCTGCCACAGGAGTACCTCCGTCATTCATCTCCGTAGCCAAGATATCTGCCTTGCTGGACTCAGTCACAAGTTCAAAATGAAAGGCACCAGTTTGATTCCAGTTCTGAATTGCTTCTAAATATGCCTCTTGAAAGCGTGAATCCATCTGCGGATCCAAGTAAATACGAGCAGAAGCCTGTGGCCATCTTCCTTCAGAATGCTGGTGGCTATCTGTCTGGTTCAACTTAGGCAGTTGCCCTGTTCTTTCCCATTGGTCGATACTTTGTTGACCAATTTTTACTGACCGTTCTGCTTGCTTCAGCGCCCCTTGAAAATCCCCGTTCAGATACCAGAGAAATCCAAAAGCAAGAGTACATAAAAGCAAAACAATCCAAACCAGACGCCAAAACAAACGCCAAATAAAATAAAAGAAAGCCCCTATCAAACGAAAAAGCCAACGCATATCTCTCCACCTTTCTAGCAAATAAAGTCTATTTTACTAAAACAAGCTGAAAGAAAGCTAAATACTGGCTTTTTCATCTTAACGTCCTACTATTTTTTTGAATAACTGAATAGCTTTGTATTTTAAAGGCGATGGATGATAACGGAAAGTTCCTGCTTTACGTACAATATAGCCATTAAAATTTTGTTTAAAACGCAAAACACCATCACTACCATCAAAAATCCCTTGAATGCCTAGGAAGTTGTATTTAGGTATTCCACGTTTTATGCTTTCCAACATAACATATTTTTGAAGCAGTGCAGGCGCATAGAACTTATTAAACTCAGTGTAAGAACCACTAAAGAGATAAGTCGTTTCCTGAGGCATATAAACAAATAAACTCCCGGCTAAAACAATATCTTCTTCTCCATATTTTTCAATCAAGTCTCGCGCTTCTGCTTTTCGAACTTCAAACGTTTCAAATTGACTAGAATATTCTCTCAGCTGATTTTGTTTTTTCTCAGAATGAGGATTTTTACTCAAATCAAGTCGCAACTTGCCCAAGATTTCTTCTAGTTTACTTTGTTCACCTTGCAATTTGCTCATATAGTCCGAAAAATTCAAGGTTGCTATGAGAAACTCCGCTTGTTCTCCAAATGAATCATAAAAGTGCTCATAATATTCTAAACTTTTATCACTGTATTCTCTACGTTCAGAGGTTTCTTTTGTTATATTCTTAAAAATCGATAGTTCTTCACGTTGTAACTTTTTCAACCGAATGCCAAACGTTTCAGCCTTTTTCACCAAGGGTTTACCCTTTTTGCTAAAACTTTTAAGCAAATTCTTTTCAGTTAATTCAGTCAAATCTTTATAGTATAACCAATCTGGTTCTCCACCTGGATAACCTGTTGTCAATCCATCAAATTGATAACCTAAATCAGTTAAAGCTTGAATGATACTTTTTTTCTCAGTATCTATTGGATTACCTTCACTATCAAAAGTTTGATAAGTTTCATAAGGTTTTACAAGCAACTCTAATACACCATTTTGCTTGGCATATTCTTTTAACTCCGCATAAAAAACTGGAAGAGCATCTTGTTGGGTATAAATCGGCCCCGAATTGATCTCCATATGCAGGCCACCCAGCATGGGCAAGCTATAAACCAGAGCTGCAACTTGAATTTCTCCTTCTTGTTTCAAAGCTAGATAAACAATTCGAGCCCCTCTTTTTTCTAACAAGTCCCCCATCTGAACAGATTGCATAAAGGAACGAGAAGAAACCTGATCAGAATAAGTACGAAACTCTTCTTTCGTGAGTGTAGTTAGTGCCATATACTTACTTTCTATGTTTTTTTCTTAATGTTTTACGGAAATCAAGAGCAAGTCTTAACAGAGGATAGAGAGGATGGATAGGCATTGTAAATTCTCCCAAATATTCTTCAATCGTTGGATTAAATTTTTCCTTAAAATGATAAAGTCCACCATTGAGAGAGTTTTCAACACCACCTAAATTTTGCCACAACATACCTCGCTCAAAGGCATAGCGAGCCGTTTCATACCAAGTTAAAATTGGTGCATTGTAACGTTTAAAATCATCATCCATACCAGCATATAGATTGACAGAGGTAATACCAAATTCCAAACTCAAAGTAGCCGCTAACGGAATGTTTGATTTTCCCATATTCATATATCCCTGCAAGAAATCTATTTCCTCTTCTAAACGTTCTTTTTCTTTTATATTTTCCTGAATTTTTGAAGATTTGGTTGCATCATTAAATTTTTCTGCAACTACTCTATTTTTTTCTAACTGTTCTTCTAATTCTCTTAAACGCTTAGAAACATCCAAACTCGTTAGCGTGATATAAGAATCTTCTTTGAAGTTATCTAATAATTTTTTATAATAGGCTTCGTTTCTTAAATGAATCTCTTTTCGCTTCTCAGTTTTTTTCATCAACTCCGAAAATGAATCTAATAGTTCCAGTCCACCATATTGAATCTCAAGCCCTTTATTTCGTGCTGTTCGGATAGCTTGCCTCGTTGATTTAGAAAGTTTATCTTCTTCAAAATTTTCCTTATATATTTTCGCCTGAATACGAGGCTGAATGGTGTCATCCATCTCGGTTGTCCGCCCAGACCATTTCACTCCTAATTGCCCTAAAATCTCAACAATAGCAAGATTTTCAGGATATTCTATCTTATCTTGATTGACCAAATATTGAGATAGACAAATACTTGGATCGAAAGTCACAAAAACCGCTCTCTTACTGCGAGCATAAGACTTAATGGACTGCAGGACAAACTTTAAAAGTTCTATATCCCTGTAATCCAATATAGGACCTCTTGGAATATAAAACATTTTATAGCCTAAAGGCAGAGATTTTATGAGAATACTAGCCACAGCCAGTAACTTCCCCTCTTCATAGACACCAAATTTCTCATGATTCCAATCAGATTTCACTTTTTCCCAAGCACTGCTTTGTAATACATTAGCTAATTCATGTTCTTTGACAAACTGATCATATTCTAATGTGGGAATGCCAATTTGATAACGGTACATTTCCTACTCTCTTTCCTCCAGTATCTTATTACTATTCTACTACTTTCGTTTAAAAAGTCTAGTGAAAACATATTTTATTTTAGTTCTACTCCCCCTATACTGAAGTTCAAACTAACTCAATCTCTCTTCTAATTTGAAATCAATTGGCAGAGTTCCTAGAAACCGTTCCAATTGTTTTTCCCAATAGTACCATTCGTGAGTTCCAGCGCTATGGCTATAGGTCACATCAAATCCCAGCTTTTTGAGGTTTTTCACTGCTAGATTATTGGCTTCATACAAGAAATCCTGCTCGCCACACCAAGCCCACAGCTTGGTCTTTTTATCCGATTTTTTAGCCAGACTTTCAAGCGAATAGGGACTAGTTGTCCAATCTTTAATCTCTCCAAAAACACCTCTCCAGTAAGCTGGTGTCCCCAGATTTTGGCTTTCAGGAGAAAAATCTTGAAAACTAAGGGCGCCTGAAAAGCTAGCTGCACGAGAGAAACGATTTGTAGCAAGAGCCAATTTAAAACAGCCGTAACCTCCCATAGAGAGACCAGCGATAAAGGTCTTTTCACGCTTGCTAGTCATATTAGGGAAGAAGCGTTTCAAAACCTTTGGCAATTCCTCTGCTAGAGCTGTGTAATAGTCAAAACCATACTGGGTATCGGTGTACCAACCATTGCTGGTATTAGGCATGACAGCGATGAGATTAGTTCCTCGAAGCAATCGTTCTACGTTGGTCCGCTTGAGCCAACTATTATGATTGCCAGACATCCCGTGCAAGAGGTACAAGACGGGAATATCTTCACACTCTGGTTCTTCCACTCTATTGGCGTCAGGATAGAGGACATTCACTCCCCACTCCATATCCAAAACTTGTGAGTAATACTCGATGTTCATTACTGCCATAATTTTTTCCTCTATTTTTCTATAAGAAAAAGCCGAAATTCGACTTTCTCTCCGTTTATTTCAACGATTATTTTGCTTCCATGACTACTGGTAAAATAGCTGGACGACGCTTAGTTTGGTCAAAGAGATACTTGGTCAGATTATCACGAACCTTCCCTTTAAGATCTGCCCAGTCAAAGTCATCTCCTTGAAGATAGTCTTCTACCGTTTGGTTAATCAATTCTGAACTTTCACGGAGAATATCGCGGCTCTTCTTGAGATAAACAAATCCACGCGTGTGAACACGAGCCTTGGCCACAATTTTCTTCTCACGACGGTTAACGGTGATTGCTACGATGAAAATGCCATCCTCTGACAAGACCTTACGGTCACGAAGAACCACATTACCAACATCACCAATGGCATTCCCGTCAATCAAGACATCCCCTGCTGAAACCGCGCCAGCTGGGACAAAGTCTCCATTCTCATAAGCCATGCTTGTTCCCTTTTTAGGGATGAAAATGCGTTCTGGCAGCATCCCGACCGCCATAGCCGCCTTAGCATGGGCATCCAACTCACGGTATTCCCCTTGAATTGGAAAGAGATACTTGGGTTGCAAGAGATTAATCATCAACTGCAAATCACGCGCATTTCCGTGACCTGACACACGCAAGCTTTGGGTGATCAGTTTGACAACCCCGCCAGCTTGGTAAATCATGTTTTCCACACGCGCCATGACTGCTTCTTTGGCGATAGATGGAGTCGTTACGATATAGACCAGGTCACCGTCCTTGATTTCCACATAACGATGGCGACCAATCGACATCTTTCGAAGACCGTTGATAGGCTCACCCATACGACCTGTCTCAAGGATAATCAACTCATGATCCTCAAAGCGAGACATATCTTTCGGCTTAATCAAAAGACTCTCGTTAGCTAGAGACAATTTCTTAAGGCGAATAGCAGTACGGACAATATTTTCAATATCGAATCCTGTCAAGACCACACGACGGCCTGTTGCATCCGCAGCGTCAAACACCTGCTGGATACGAGAGAGGTTGCTGGCTACTGCTGCAACAATGATACGACCATCCCAGTCCGAAATGGTTTGAGTGATCTCGTCCCCAACTTCACTTTCGCTAGCCACTTGGACATTGCTATCTGCATTGGCTGAGTCACTGAGCAGAGCTAGAACTCCATCACGACCGATTTCTGCCAAGCGAGCGAAGTCTGTCGCATAAGATTCACTAGCTGTCTGGTCAAATTTGAAGTCACCTGTGTAAACAATACTACCTTCAGCTGTCTTCAAGACCACACCCAGACTTTCTGGAATAGAGTGGGTCGTACGGAAGAAGGACACCACAGTTCCTCCAAAATCAATCTCCGTATCCTCATCAATGACATGGAAATCATTGAATTTCTTAACTGTGTCATTTCCTTTGACAAAGAGTTTGGCCAACTCAATGGTCAGCTCAGACCCAAATACAGGGACCTTGGCTTCAGCCAAGAGATAAGGCAGAGCACCAATAGCATCCGCATGTCCGTGGGTCAAGAAGACGCCAGCGATACGGTCGCTATTTTCAAAAAGGTAGTCCATGTTTGGAATGACTACATCCACCCCTAGTTGTTCATTTTCAGGATATTTCAGACCTGCATCCAAAACGAAAATAGATCCATCGATTTCAGCGATATACATATTTTTCCCGTTTTCACGTACACCACCAAGTGTTGTTAAACTGATATTACTCATTTTTCCTCCGAAAGCTTAATTTATCTTGATTATAGGGTTACTTACCCTTTTATTCTAAAAGCACTACTTTTAGCCGAATCTTTTCCTACCATTATACCATTTTTTTGATGATTTTCAAAATGAAGATTTGTTTTCAAAAAAGAGCTGGTTGCCCAACTCTTTCCTACGTCTACTCTTTTTCCATTAAAAAGTCATAAATTTCTTGCACGGTACCCAGCGCCATCATTTCTTGGTCTTTGACGGTTTGTTTGAGATTTTGGTAAATCTGACTTTCTCCGATTTCCCGCTTCGGTGCCTCTTTATTCACTGTCATGACACCATCTTTGATCGTCACAAAGCCTAGCTCTTCAAATACTTGAATCATCTTGACCAGCAAGATTTGTTGGATATTGAGATAAGCCGCCAAATCCTTCAGTTTATAGCGAATATCAAACTCTGGGAACTGGTAGATGGTTTTGTACAATTTTGCAAACTGCTCTCTAGTCCCATACCCCGTCAGATAGTAGGCCTTATCAATATCATTTTTGAAATAGACAGCGGAAAAATTCTGTTTCTGAAAAATGGTCTTCAACTGAGTAATGTCCTCAGGAATGTTTTTCACGACAACAGCTTCACTATTTACTAGACTCGGTAATTCTCCAGCAAAATCCAAGACTGGAACTCCTTCTGGCAAAACTGCATTTTTCCCACGGATATTAAATAGTTGAACACCCTCCACACGCGCATCCACCATCATCAACTGCAGGGCAGTTTGGCCATTCCATTGGTTGACAGACAATTTGACTGCCAGCTCTAGATTTTTGGTTTGAGAAAACTCTGTCACCCATCCGCCTTGGCCAAAGGCTACCACTTCAAAACTCGCCTCACCTTTGGAAATTTTCAGTTTGAGATGGGCGTTTCCTGCTCCCATAGTACGAGCACTTTCGACCTGAAAATCCTTGATATAAAAGACAGGTTTCTGATTGTTCATTCCAAAGGGAGCTAAACGTTCAAAACTTTTGACCGTTTCCAAGCTAAGTGTCTCCAAGTCTAGCTCTTCATCTAAGTTTAACTTGTTCTTGCCAGCAGCATCTGTACCTTTTTCACGGACATAATCTTCCAAAACCTGAGATAAATCTGAGAGTTTCTCCACTTCCAGCGTCATTCCTGCTGCGCCAGCATGGCCACCAAAGGCGATAAAGAGGTCTCTATGAGGATCCAGAGCCTCAAAAATATCGACCGCTTCCACGCTACGAGCACTACCCTTGGCACGACCGTCCTCTATATTGAGAACGATGACTGTCTGCCCTAGTTCTTCCAACAAACGACCAGCCACGATACCTAGAACCCCAGGATTCCAGCCTTCCTTGGCCAAGACCTGGACCTTCTTCTCAGTATCCACCATGGTCTTAGCTTCTTCATAGATAGACTGGACGATTTCCTTGCGCTCTTCGTTTTTCTGATGAATCATAAGGGCAATCTCATGCGCCTCCTCGTCGTCAAATCCAGTCAGCAAATCAATGGCAGGATTAGGATCATCCAAGCGGCCTAAGGCATTCAAACGAGGGGCAATCTGAAAACCAACCGTTTCTTCTGTTACTTCGTTGGCGGCAATCCCAGCCATGTCCAGCATTTCTTGTAAACCAATGCGCTGAGTGTGTCCCAACATTTCCAGACCATATTGAACTAATATACGGTTCTCACCTGTCAAACTCACCATATCAGCAATGGTACCAATAGCGACCAAATCAAGCAATTCCACTTGCACTTCTTCTAACAGGGCACAAGCCAGCTTGAAGGCCACTCCACAACCAGCCAAATATTTAAAAGGATAATCCGCATCAGGGTGTTCAGGGTGAACGATGGCATAGGCATCAGGCAGGGTTTCAGGCATGGAATGATGGTCGGTCACAATGACATCTACTCCCATAGACTGGGCCAATTCAATAGCCTCATGACCAGCAACCCCATTGTCAACCGTCACAATCAAGGAAATTCCTTCTTGCTCGATAAAGTATTTATAAACACTAGCATTTGGACCATAGCCATCAGTAAAACGATTGGGCAAGTAAACACGGCACTCAGCGCCAAGCTGTTCCAAACTTTCCTTCACAATAGAAGCCGAAGTCATACCATCCGCATCATAGTCACCGTAAACGAGGATATTTTCCCCTTCTTCAATGGCCTGACGAATACGAGCCACTGCCTTGTCCATATCATGGAGCAAAAAAGGGTCGTGCAAGTCCTCCAAGGAAGGTTCTAAAAACTTCTTCAGACTTTCTTGGTCCTGAATTCCTCTCTCAAACAATAACCGAGCCACCTCAGAACCCAGTCCAGCCTTCTTGGCTATCTTTGTAAAATCCGCATCTTCAACCTGCGGGGCAAATTGCCATTCATAAGTAGGTGTTATCAAAAAGACATCCACTCTTTCTAAGAATTCTATTGCTTCATTATAACATGATTTAGACGTTTTCTCTATCCAGATTGCTTTTTTATAAAATTTTAGTGAATTTTTTCAGATATGATTTGACAAGGCCATTCTTTTGGTGTAGAATCGTGTTATAAAATCTGACACAAAGGAGATTCCTTATGGCTTTAGTAGAATTTGAACACGTCGAAAAATATTACGGAGACTACCATGCACTCCGCGACATCAATCTCCGTTTTGAAAAAGGACAAGTCGTTGTCCTACTCGGACCATCTGGTTCTGGGAAATCCACTCTTATCCGCACCATCAATGGTTTGGAGGCTGTTGACAAGGGAAGCCTTCTAGTAAATGGTCACCAAGTTGCTGGTGCCAGCCAGAAAGATTTGGTACCTCTTCGCAAGGAAGTCGGCATGGTTTTCCAACATTTTAACCTCTACCCTCACAAAACAGTGTTAGAAAACGTAACACTTGCACCCATAAAAGTTCTAGGAATTGATAAAAAAGAAGCTGAAAAAACAGCTCAAAAATATCTGGAATTTGTAAATATGTGGGACAAGAAAGATTCCTATCCAGCCATGCTATCTGGTGGACAAAAGCAACGGATTGCCATTGCACGTGGACTCGCTATGCATCCGGAACTCCTTCTCTTTGATGAACCAACATCTGCCCTAGACCCTGAAACCATCGGCGATGTTCTGGCAGTTATGCAAAAATTGGCCCACGATGGTATGAATATGATTGTCGTTACCCATGAAATGGGCTTCGCCCGTGAAGTTGCCGACCGCATCATCTTTATGGCTGACGGAGAAGTTTTGGTGGATACGACAGATGTCGATGACTTTTTCGACAATCCAAGCGAACCTCGTGCCCAACAATTCCTCAGCAAAATCATCAACCACGAAAGTGACAAAGTCAAATAAGGAGGCGCCTATGAAAAAGAAATTCTTTTTATCCGCATTATTGATTAGCCTTTTCGGCCTTACTGCTGCAAAACCAGTTCAGGCTGATACCAGTGTCGCAGACATTCAAAAGAGAGGCGAGCTGGTTGTCGGTGTCAAACAAGACGTTCCCAATTTCGGCTACAAGGATCCTAAGACTGGGACCTATTCTGGTATCGAAACTGACCTGGCCAAGATGGTAGCTGATGAGCTCAAGGTCAAGGTTCGCTATGTGCCTGTTACCGCACAAACCCGTGGACCACTCCTAGACAATGAACAGGTCGATATGGATATCGCGACCTTTACCATCACAGACGAACGCAAAAAACTCTACAACTTTACCAGCCCTTACTACACAGATGCTTCTGGATTTTTGGTCAATAAATCTGCCAAAATCAAAAAGATTGAGGACCTAAACGGCAAAACCATCGGAGTTGCCCAAGGTTCCATCACCCAACGCCTGATTACTGAACTGGGTAAAAAGAAAGGTCTGAAGTTTAAATTCGTCGAACTTGGTTCCTACCCAGAATTGATTACTTCCCTGCACGCTCACCGTATTGATGCCTTTTCCGTTGACCGCTCGATTCTGTCTGGCTACATCAGCAAGCGCACAGTACTACTAGATGATAGTTTCAAGCCATCTGACTACGGTATCGTTACCAAGAAATCAAATACTGAGCTCAGCGACTATCTTGATACCTTGCTCACTAAATGGAGCAAGGACGGTAGTTTGCAGAAGCTTTATGACCGTTACAAGCTCAAACCATCTAGCCATACCGCAGATTAAGGAGGACACCCCATGACAGATTTATCATCTTGGACAGCCTATTTTCAGGATTTTGGACAATTTTTCAATGGTTTCCTCTTCACTCTTGCCCTAGCGATTGGATCCTTTATCCTCGCCATGGTCTTAGGAATCTTCTTTGGAGCCATGTCAACCAGTAAACGTCCAATTTTACGCATTTTAGCTCGCATCTTTGTTGAATTTTACCAAAATACTCCCCTCTTGGTGCAGTTTGTTATCGTTTTTTATGGCCTACCTCTTATCAGTGACCATATCATCATGATTCCGATTTATTGGACGGCTGTACTCTGCGTGGGACTCTATCACGGCGCCTATATCGCTGAAGTGATTCGTTCAGGTATTCAGTCTATTCCTAGCGGTCAGATGGAGGCTGCCTTATCGCAAGGTTTTACCTATATCAGTGCCATGCGCTTGATTATCTTACCTCAGGCCTTTCGTATCATTCTCCCTCCTTTGACCAACCAAATCGTCAACCTCATCAAGAATACCTCCACAGTCGCTATCATCTCTGGAGTGGACCTGATGTTTGTGACCAAGTCTTGGTCAGCACTTAACGGAAACTACATTCCAGCCTTTCTAGGCGCTGCCCTTCTCTACTTCTCTCTATGCTTCCCTGTTGCCCAGTTTGGTCGCAAGATGGAGCAAGCCAACAAAAAAGCCTATTCACTTTAGGAGGTTACTATGGAATCCATTTTAGAAGTTTTGACCCCAGATAACCTAATCTTTATCTTTAAAGGATTTGGCTTGACCCTCTACATTTCTCTGATTGCCATCATCCTCTCTACCTTTATCGGTACGGTGCTAGCCGTCATGAGAAATGGCAAAAATCCTATCTTGCGCATCATCTCCAGCATTTACATCGAGTTTGTGCGTAACGTTCCCAACCTCCTCTGGATTTTCACTATCTTTTTAGTCTTTAAGATGAAGTCCACTCCAGCAGGTATTACAGCCTTCACTCTCTTTACCTCAGCAGCCTTGGCTGAGATTATCCGAGGCGGTCTCAATGCCGTAGACAAGGGACAGTACGAAGCAGGAATGTCTCAAGGATTTACCTCAGCCCAAATCCTCTATCACATCATTCTCCCACAAGCTATTCGTAAAATGCTGCCAGCCATCATTTCTCAGTTTGTAACCGTGATTAAGGATACCAGTCTTCTCTACTCTGTTATCGCCCTACAAGAGCTCTTTGGAGCTAGCCAAATTCTCATGGGCCGTTATTTCGAACCAGAGCAAGTCTTCAGTCTGTATATCCTGATCGCCCTCATCTACTTCAGCTTTAATCTAGCCATTTCTAGCCTGTCTCATATGCTGGCCAAACGTTGGCAACAAGCTGCAGAAT
>NZ_AICU01000002.1:0-18409 GCF_000257865.1 Streptococcus mitis SK575
CAGTTACAACTGCTTCGGGTAAGGCTGGTTGAACTTCTGGTTCCCCTTTGTCAGTCACAACAGCTTCTGGTAACGCTGGCTGAACTTCTGGTTCCCCTTTATCAGTTACAACAGCTTCCGGTAATGCTGGCTGAACTTCTGGTTCCCCTTTATCAGTTACAACAGCTTCTGGCAGCGCTGGTTGAACTTCTGGTTCCCCTTTATCAGTTACAACAGCTTCTGGTAACGCTGGTTGAACTTCTGGTTCAACTAAATTGCCGCCAATTGGTGCTGTATATTCGGGTTTCTCATGAACTTCAGGTTCTACCAGATTACCACTAACTGGTGCTGTATGTTCATGCTTCTCTGCTTTAGGAGCCTCGTCTGGAACAGTACCTACAGGTTCAGTATATTCTGGTTTTTTATAAACTGCTGGTTCAACTAAATTGCCGCCAATTGGACCTGTATATTCTGGTTTCTCATGAACTTCAGGTTCTACCAGATTACCACTAACTGGTGCTGTATAGTCAGGCTTCTCTGCTTTAGGAGCCTCGTCTGGGACTGTACTTACAGGCTCAGTGTATTTAGGTTTCTCAGCTTTAGGCGCTTCATTAGGGATACTTTCCTGAGTTTCAGATACTGGAACATTCTTTGTTCCCTCATCCTTATGTTGAATTTCTGAAATTGCATCATCATCAAGGGATAAGTATCCAATATAACGATATCCAGCAATTTGAACTACTCCTTCATTACTTGGAGCTTTCAAAGAATTGCTTATATCGAGAGCTTGCATACTAGAAAGACTAATCAGTCCGATAGTAGTAACTAAGAACAGACTAGCAACTTTTTTCTTTTTATGAACTAAAAGAACTAAACTACCAATAGCTAATAGACCTAAAGCTGTAAGCACAGAAGTCGATGAACTTGTTGCAGGAAGAGTTTCCTGCTGATAAATAAGAGCATAAGTTTCCTCATTATCAGTAGGAATTCCTGCCTGAATCTTAGTTTGTTCTTCTTGTGTAAGAGCACTTTTTTCAATGTAATGATAGGTAGAAGCATGGATGACTGACGGTGCAACCAAGACACTTCCTAGTAACACCGAACCAACAATCCCACAGATTTTTCGGATCGAAAATCGTTCTTTTTTAAATAATGACAAGCGTAATCACCTTCTTTAATTTTATTTCCTAACAGTAAACACTATTTTTTATTCTCAAAAATTGAACTTCTAAAATCATCGGTTTTATCTAGATAAGCCTTAAATATTGCTTTCTTCAACTTATGAACTGCACTGTCAGTCTCAGGATTATAGTTATTCCAATAATAATAATTACGTTCTTCTGCATCCTGTAGAACAGCTTCATCCATTAGTTGTTGTAAATCATTTACTCTTTGAATGGTCTTGGTGGCATTACTCATCCATGATTGCGTCGGATCTTTAAAAGTAACTTTAGTTAAATGATTAAACTGAGCAATGCGCTCTTGATACATAGCTTTTTTAAAGGCTGCCCAAGATAGATACTTACCATCAAATAGCTTTTCTAAAACAAGTTTATCTGTCACCAATCCTCGTTCTTTACCATAAATAGTTATTTTTTTACCATTTTGTTTAGCAAGGTCTTCATATTGATTTGAAATATATGGTACCATACCATCTTTAAAGCCTTTAGCAGCCAAGAGTTCATAAGCCATACGACGGCCCATCAAGTCGCCAGGTGTTCCTATATCACTACTTAATGCTGCATAAATCGGCGCAAATAATTTAATAGTGAAGTAGCCATTTCTTTCATATTCTTTAGACTTGTACTCACGAGCTGATAAGATATTATGGTCAATCAAACTATCAAAGTTAGTCAATTGTTGGGCCTCTTCTTCTGTCAATGTTTTGACTACGTTAGTGGCGTAAACCTCATTTCCATCTGCTGGATCTTTCACATACTTATTCTCAATTTTTCTGAGAGCTTCCATTTTCTGATAAACATTCAGTTTCTTAACGATTGATTGTCCTTCAAGATATTCCAACATATAAACGACATCAAACATATTGTGGACATATTGCTTCAAATCATCAGAGTTTTTAAATCTCGTAGTTGGATCAAGTATTTGTAATCGTTGTCCTTCTGTACTATCAGATTTTGAATGTTTCAAGATTGAGTTAATGGTAATGGTCGCATCATCTGGATGGTCTGGTGCTTGTAATAAGCCTTTAGCAAAGAACTCTGGTCCCAAGCCACTTCTTCGACCATAGCCACCAAGATAAATTTCCCTATCAGAGTTATGTGTCATTTCATGAGTATATGTTACCGCACCAGATTTATCTAACATACGATAAGCCATGTAGTAGAATGCGTCACCCGTTGCATATGCACCATTAGCATTGTGAACAACATTATTTCCAGCAGGGCCAAAGAAGTTTTTAATAGCTGGATGATTAGTTTCAAAATTAGCTTCTTGTAACTTATTATCTTTATCATTTCCAAATCTAAATGCATCATAGACTGGGACACTTCTAAATAATTTTTCTTTATTTTCTTTATCTAGAATTTTATACCAATAATCATAATGATCTCTAAATCGTTTAGCCGCTTCTTTTGCATTATCTTCTACAAATTTATTTAATTTCTCTCCCTTAGGATGTTCAGGACTTCTATATCTATCATAAGCACCAAATCCTATAGTTGAAATATTGGCGATCATAAATATCATTTTTTCTTCTGGTAAAGTTAATAACGGTAAGACCATACTTTGATATTTCCATGATGGACTAGTTAATCTATCATAAACACCTATAGAGTGTTCTGTTCCTTGTTCTAACTGCTTAGAACTTACTTCAGGAATAGTAGATTTTTCTTCAACTATATAAGCTTTAGATTGTTTTTTAAACCAGTCGTTATTAGAAGTAGTTGGTAGAAATACTTTTCTATAACCTTCTAATGCTTTAAATAAACTTTCAGTTCCATAATTTTTCGCTAATAATACATTATAAGTAATTACATTATTTTTCGCTAATAAATTATTAAAGCCAGACTTACCTAATTCAATAACATTATCTAATGCAGAACTATTAGACTTACCGAAGAAATCTAAATGATATAATACTAAATCTTTAGCACTCGCATTATCATATTTAAAATTATACCAACGTTCTAGATAAGTTAAACCTAGAAGTAACGCTTCTTTATTATTCTTAATTTTTTCTATTACATAATTATCAATTATTGAATTACTATTTTCAGCTATTGCCGCATCAGCAGAAAGAAGTTTTGATAAACTATCTTCAATGTTTGCTTTTGTTTTGTCGAATTGTTCATCTAGATATAATTCAGTTAATTTTATGTCATTAGAAATATCTAAGACATTTCTAACTCCAGCTGAACTATATTGAACAGATTTCAGGTCATTTAAAACAGCGTTTACAATATTATCATAATTATGCAACAGCGTATTAGGTGTGTATATTAATTTTGTATTAGCTATTTCATATTCTGCTACTTTAGAGAAATCTTGTAGATATTTTATATTTAATGTTTGAGAAGTATTATCTGAATAATGAAGTAACAGCTTATTAATACTAGCTTTATGTTTATTAATATCAGAAATTACTTCTTTCTCATGCATCGGAACTACAGACACAAGCTCTTTAGTAAATAAATCATTATTAGTGTCCACTAAATTACCATATTTAACAATTGTCTCTCTATTATAGAAAGGTAATAGTTTCTCAATATTTTTATATACTTTCAACCTAGAAATATCAGCATCTTTTAAATTTCTATAATCCGTTTTATATTTAGAAGAGAAGTTAAAGTCTTCTGTTTTAATATCATTTTTATGAACAAGTTCAGCTTTTTTCTCCAGAACTTTATTATTTTCTAATACAGTTCCTCTTTGTATTTCTGAATCTCTACTTAGTACTTCATCATCTACTTGTACTACATTGACTACCTTATTATTTTTATTACTATAAGTGTTAGTTGCTCTTATTCCTTTAAAATCATAACCAGCAATAGCATTACCGTTCGTAACATTAACGTCACTTAATACATTTGTAAGTTGACCTGAGTTTCTTTCATCTGATGATTCTCTATCCCAAAGATACCCTGCAACTCCTCCAACATAACCAAAATGTTTTACATTATTAAGATTTCCTTCAACATAACTATTACTAATTGTCGCTTTTTTATCAACAACACCTGCTATACCACCAACAACCTGGTCTCCTGTATTAGCATTTGTCGCCATATCGATAGATGAAATTGATCTATCAATCAAAGCACTAACTCCTGAAAGTTTTCCTACTAAACCACCTATTTGATAAGTAGCTCTTGTATCATAAGTATTCGTTATTCTACCAGTAAAACTACTATTAGAAATTGTAGAGTTAGTTACTTGTGAAACTAAACCACCCATGCTACGTTCACCAGCAATTACACCAGATGAGTGAACATTTGTAATTGTAGTACCATTATTCGCCTCTTTAGCAATTGTGGCAGCATCTTCTTTAGAAGAAACATTTACTTCTTTTATTGAAAGATCTCGAATATTAGCATGATTTAAAACATTAAATAACGGTTTTTTCAGATTATATATAGCATAGTTCTTATCATTGTTTGAACCTATTAATGTACCACTAAATTCGTGATTAATATAACTTTCTTTACCATCTGGAAGATCTACTTCACGAGCATCTATAGTCGCCCCTAGGCGGAACGTACCATGTGGGTTACTATTCATAGCATCTACTAGATTTTTAAATGATGTATAAACTCCATTTTCACTACTTACCGTCTTAGGTAGGTAGTAAGTATAATTTTCTAAAGTACTATTGTTTTCGTATTGAATTAAATCATTAGCTTGTCCTACAATTTTATAAACATCTTGATTATCTTTTCTAACGCTCTCAATACTCTTAACTGGTAACATAACATCTTTAAAGTTCTCTGATTTTACTTTCATAAAGTAATCAGTTGGAGTAGTTGGAACACTCGCAAGTGAAGTTACATGTCGATATTTATTATTTTCTACTGTATATAATTCCACGTTTGAAACATTTCTAAGTTCTAGTTTCTTGTCGACTTGTTTTTCTTCTTTAATTTTATCTTTAGGACGTTCCGCTTCCCCATTTGTAGGACTTGCCTCATTTTCATGTTTAGTCTCTTCTGCACTTGCTTGTTCGATTTTACCAGTATATTCTTTCGGTGCTTCTACTTTCTCTGGCTCGACTATCGCTCCAGCTTGTACACCTGTGTATTCTGGCAGTGGGGCTACTTGTTCTGGTTCAACTATCGCTCCGGCCTGTGGACCTGTGTATTCTGGTAGGGGGGCTACTTTTTCTGGTTCTACTATCGCTCCAGCCTGTACTCCTGTATATTCTTTCGGTGCTTCTACCTTCTCTGGTTCTACTATCGCTCCAGCTTGTACACCTGTATATTCTGGTAGGGGGGCTACTTTTTCTGGTTCTACTATCGCTCCAGCCTGTACTCCTGTATATTCTGGTAGTGGTGCTATCTGTTCAGGTTCACCTTTATCACTTACCACAGTATCTGGCGACTCTGGTTGAACCTCAGTCTCACCTTTGTCAGTCACAACCGCTTCCGGTAGCTCTGGTTCGACTGCTGGTTCGCCTTTTTCAGTTACAACTGCTTCCGGTAACGCTGGCTGAACTTCTGGTTCACCCTTGTCTGTAACAACTGCTTCGGGTAACTCTGGTTGGATTGCAGGTTCAACTACTGCCCCTGCCTGGGGACCTGTGTATTCTGGTAGTGGTGCTACCTGCTCTGGTTCAACAATAGCTCCGGCTTGTGGTCCTTTATATTCTGGAAGCGGTACCACCTGTTCAGGTTCGCCTTTATCTGTTACAACTGCTTCTGGTAACGCTGGTTGGACTTCTGGTACACCTTTATCACTTACCACAGTATCTGGCGACTCTGGTTGAACTTCTGGCTCACCCTTGTCAGTCACGACTGCCTCTGGTAACGCTGGTTGAACTTCTGGTACGCCTTTTTCAGTTACAACTGCCTCTGGTAACGCTGGCTGAACTTCTGGCTCACCTTTATCGCTTACAATTGCTTCTGGTAACTCTGGCTGAATTGCCGGTTCACCTTTATCTGTTACAACTGCTTCTGGTAATGCAGGTTGGACTACGGGTTCAACAATAGCTCCAGACTGTACCTCACCATGTTCTGCACCAGTCTTAGGTTGTTCCTTCATTACTTGAGCTTTTTTAGTACCTTTTTCGACTATTCTTAAAACAGGCGCAGTCGTTGAGGTTGAAATAATTTCTCTAGAAACTTCTTCCTTGTTTACAGAGAATACTCTAACGACTTCAACTTTCTTACCTAATTTGCCTTCTTGTTTTACTCTTACAGTTCCTTCAGCTAAATCAGGATTCTCTTGAACTTCTTCTTGAAAATCTATTTTTGTTTCTATAGTTTCATCGCGATATAAGAGTTCAGGTTTGTTCAACTGACCTGATAGAACTTCATCCTGTGGATTTAGTGTATTTACCCCAGTCCTTTCTTTTGGAGAAACCTTCTCGTCTTTCTTCGTTTCTAGATTCTTATGTTCTGCTAATTGTTCTTGAGAATCTGAAGATTGTATCTCTTCTTTTCTTGGATTCGTTAATTCAGTAGAGAAAGGTTTTTCAACTACTTGAACTTCTGTCGGCTTAGTTGAAGAGACAGGTGTTTGTTCCTGAATAGCTTGTCCTGTTGATGGATTCTCTACAAAATTCGGTGTAACATTATAATCCACCTTTTGTTGAGTTTTGGGAGTAGCTACTGATTTCTCTTGATCGCTTACTTTAGATTCAGAAGTTATGTTCCCCTCTTTGATATATCCAATATAAGTGTAACCTGAAATGTCTTTAGGAAGAGGTAATTTTTCTCCTGAGGTTAATTCATAGTCAGTATTGTAATTCAGTAAGAGATTATTTTCTAAAGCATGAGCTGAAACTAAGACACCATTTCCTATTCCTGCAACCAATACTAAATGTAATACTGTTTTATTCTTAACTTTTTTCTTAGAAACGGCAAAAATTAAAATTCCCAGAGCAGCTAAGCTAGCACCAGCAACTAGGGCTTGCATCTCATTCTTGCTTCCAGTATTTGGCAATTCCGCCAGTTGATTTTGAGAATTTAACTTATAAACAAGATAATAAGTCTCATCATCATTCTCCACGTATGTCGGAATATCATAAACGAGCTGATTCTTTTCTTCTGATGATAGCTCTGAATCTGTCACATATTTATAGTGAACTCCCGCAGTTTCCTGAGCATTCACAGATGAACTAGCTAATACAGACATAAAAAATAAACTTGAAATCGTTGCAGATACAAGTCCTACTGATAATTTTCTAAATGAAAAACGCTGCTGTTTTTCACCAAAATACTTTTCCATGATTCCTCCTTGAAATAAAATTTATATTTATGTTACGAAGACCTTTAATATATTAGTGTATTATCTATAAAAAAGGCATCACACTTTAATTATACTCTTAATTTACCAAAAAGTCTTAAAATTGAGTTACGCTTTCATACTTTGTTTTATATATAAAATACGAAGGAGCAGGGTTTGCCATTTCCTATTTTCTCTTTTTGGATAAAATGTAACCTACCATGAAATTTCCACGGTAGGTGTTACTTATATTAGCAATCGTTCTAAAAATGGTTTGATGCAGTTGAGGAGAATGCCTTCTATCCAGCTTTCTTGTGCTGAGGATAGATGATCTGCCTGAAGGCTTTCTTTTAGAAAATCTCGGACTTGTTCTGGTGCGATTTCAAACTCCAAAGCTTTCATTTTATAGAAAAAGTCGATGAGATGGTCTGACAGATATTCAGTAGAAAAAGGCACTTCTCCACTCTTTCGATATTCTAATAAGAGCCGGGCAAATCGGGATTTTTCTTCAGGAAGCTCACGAAAATAGGAATTGAGAAGCCATGTCTGCTTCTGCTTTCTCTCAATTGGATCCTGAGTTGCAATTCGTTGGTCTTTTTCCAACTCTTTTTGGTATTGTTTGGCCTTGATAGCCCGTTCTGTTCGATTTTTACCAAAAAGAATTTTCTCCCACTTGCGTTCTTCTTGAGTCAGGGTTTCTGTAAAGCCAAAGTAGTCTTGATAGGCACGCTCTGCTGGGCCCATGGCTAGGACTAGATTGTCTGCATATTGCTTGGCGATTTTATCCCTCTTCTTGCGCTCTTTCTCTGCCTGGATACGGAGTTCTTGCTCATAATCAATTTTCTCCTTACCTAGCTTGACAAGGTAGAGTTGGTCATCTGGTTTTCCAAGTAAAAAGGGTTTGATACACTTTTCAAGGACTTCTTCCATACGAGCCTTCTTCTTGGGCTCTGCCTTGGTCCAACTTCCTCCTTGAAAGACTTCTAGAAAGAGTTGGTAGTCTCTTTCAGGTGTGAACTGATTGCCACGATTAGATTTAAAAACACCTTTTTCCCAGAGCCATTTTAGAAGTCGCTCGTCAAAGTCACTTTTATTGACCTTGATTTTTTCCTTTTTATGGACTTTTCTGGTCAGATTTTCAATCTTTCTGAGCAGTTTTTCTTCCTCTTCCAGTTGCTGGTCAAGAGTCAATCGATGAAAATGACGAACACAATCGCTACCAATCGGAAAGAGGCGTTGACCTGTGACGCCGTTAAAGAGTTCGTAAGCGTACTTGATGGCATTTCCACAGACACAATTGCTACGGCCGATACCGTTAAAAATCAAGGAAACTTCATTCCATTCCTTGGTAGCTTGTTCCCAAGCATCAGCTTTTGAAGCCTGTAACACCGCATCGTGTAGGGATTTTCTAACTGGAAGTGTCATGAGGTCTCCTTTCTAGATTATACTTTTACAACTTGAACCTCGTCTTTACCGAGTAAAATCAAGTATTTTTCAATATTTTCAATCGAATAGGCTCGAGATAAAGCCTCTCCGTATAGGGCTAACTGACCACGATAGCGGTTTATGAGTTGACTTGGATCATCATAGCGGTCTGTCTTATAGTCGAACAGAATAATTCTGTCCTCATAAAGCAGATATCCATCAAGGATACCACGGACAACGAAGTCTTCCTGACTCTTTTGGTCTCGTTTGAGCATGGAGAAAGGTTGCTCACGATAGAGATGGTTGGTATTAGCGAGAATTTCCTGACCAAGTGCTGTGTCAAAGAATGTAAGAATTTTGGCAAGATTAATTTTTTCCCTGACAGCTTGGCTGGTTTGAACTTGTTTGAGAGTTTCTGTCAGGCTAGCAAGTGTTGGTTGCTGACTGAGGTCGATTCTCTGCATGAGTTCGTGGGTAGCACTACCAATCTCAGCTCCTGTTACCTTTCCTTTGGTTGAAAAATCTGGCAAATCAAAGTTGATTTTCTTGTCTACTGACTGGCCTTGACCTGCAATCTCGACACCTTCCATATCCATAACTGGTTCGTAGAATTTCTTGATTTGACTTGGGGTTTGAACACTAGGAAGTTCAATAGCTGCGCGGTGAAGAGTATTATATACTTCTACTTCTTTCAGCATTTCAAGGGCTTCTTTGATGGTTTCTGACTGACGGTTATCTGCTTGAGAGCTATCTTGGAGAGGGCTCTTGTTTTCCAACTCTCCGATAGCTTCTCTGGTCAACTGATCTTCTCCAACAAAACGATAGCTAAAGTTGAGATGATCCTTTGCAAACACTTTACTGATAGCCCAAATCCAATCTTGGAAATTCTTGGCTTGAAGTCTAGTGTTGCTATTTAGTTTTCCATTTTTAGCTGCTGGGTATTCCTTGGCTTCCAGCTTTTCACGAGACCCCTTACCGACAAGATAGAGCTTTTTCTCAGCCCGTGTCATGGCAACATAAAGAAGGCGCATCTGCTCTGAGTAGCTTGCCAGCTGCAGTTCTTCCTCATTTTGCCTATAGGTCAGGCTAGGAATAGAGAGTTTGATGGTTCTAGGGTAGTGGGCTTCCACTGCTCCTGTATCTATCTTGGCAATATACTTGACACCTAGTCCATTTTTACGACTGAGAATGACTTCTGACATGGTGTCTTGCTTGTTGAAATCTTGATCCATATTGAGGATAAAGACATAAGGAAACTCCAATCCTTTACTCTTGTGGATGGTCATGAGCTCTACTGCATCTTTGGGCGGTGCGACAGCCACGCTTGCAAGATCGTGCTGGGCTTCTAAGACTTGGTTAATCATACCAATAAAACGTGACAAGCCCTTGAAATTGCTCTTTTCAAACTGATCAGCACGCAGTGCTAGGGCATAGAGATTGGCCTGTCTAGCAGGACCATTTGTCAAAGCCCCAACATAGTCATAATAAAAACGGTCGTTGTAAATCTTCCAAATCAAGTCATAGAGGGAGTGAGTTTTGGTATACAAGCGCCAAGAAGCCAAGATATCCATGAATTGCTTTAGTTTCTCAGCTAGAGCTGAGTGAATCAAGACTTTTTGGCTACTTACCATTTTTTGTGCATTTACTAGTTTCTCATAGAGATTTTCGTGGACTTTATTCTCTGCTTTCTGAAGAGATAAACGTGCTAACTCGTCCTCATCAAAGCCAAACATAGGAGACTTCATAAGGGCAACCAAGGCATAGTCTTGAAGAGGATTGTGAATGACACGAAGGGTGTCTAGCATGACTTGCACTTCTAGGGATTGGAGATAATTGTTTTGCTCTCCATCGGTTTTGACAGGAATTCCGTACTCAGACAGGGCGAGAAGAATCTGGTCATTACGACTGCGACTGGAGGTCAGAAGGGCAATTTCCTTAAAGGCAACACCTTGTTCCTTATGGAGTTTAAGGATTTCCTTGATAACTAAGCGCATTTCACCTGTTAGTTTCGTTTCTGCTTGACCCTCTTCTTCCTCACCTGTATCGTCCTTGTCATAGAGGAGAAATTCTGCCTTGTTTTCTGGATTGGGAGTCAGTTTGGTATTAGCAAAAACAAGCTGGTGCATGTTATCATAGTTGATTTCGCCGACCTCTTGGTCCATAAGTCGTTCAAAAATATCATTGGTTGCTGATAGCACTTCTGAACTACTACGGAAATTTTCTTTGAGCAAAATCAGCTTGCCTTCTTGTGGATTTTGCGCATAGCGTTGGAATTTCTCATTGAAAATCTGCGGATCTGCCTGACGGAAACGATAAATGGACTGCTTGATATCTCCTACCATAAAGCGATTGTGGCCATTAGACAGCAATTCTAGCATCCGTTCTTGAATATGGTTGGTATCCTGATACTCATCAACCATGACTTCATGGAAGCGCTCCTGATAAGCCTCACGGACTTGCGGAAAATTCTCTAAAATCTCAATTGTATAATGGCTGATATCAGCGAATTCAAAGGCATTTTCCTGGCGTTTGCGTTCACGATAAGCTTCCACAAAATCACTCATGAAAGACTGGAAGGTTTTAGCTAGCTCCCAAGTGTCTCCATGATAACGTTCTTGATAATCGAGAATGGTTATCTGGTCTGCTAGTTGTCCTAGTTTAGCAAACTGGGTCTTTCTCTCTTCATTGTAGGCATCGACCAGTGGTTTCAAATCAGCCTTGCGACTGGCATTTGTCAGAGCCCGACCATTTTTCTCTTTCGAAATTGCGACAACACGCGCAAGCACTGCTTGATAAGCCTGACTATCGGACTCCTGATTCAAGGAGCTAATTTCGTCTAGAATCAACTGAACATTTTCTAGATAAGCAGCCTTTGGAAACTCCTTGGCATCATTATCCAGATGATAACGGAAAAAGCTTTCCAAATCCCAAAGGGATTGTTTGATCTGCTCAGTCAGTTTTTCTTTTTCACTGGTAAAATCAGCTTTTTCAAAGCCTTTAAGGAAAGATTCACTCAGCCAATTCTGAGGATTACTGGTGGATTGGAGGAAGTCATAAATTTTGTAAACTTGCTGGCGCAGACCCCGTTCATCTTTTCCACGTCCAGCAAAATTTTTCAGCAAATGACTAAACTTTTCTTTATGTTTATCTTGGTAATGAGCTTCAAATACCTCATGAAAGACTTCGTTTTTTAGAAGGAGTTGCTCGCTTTGGTTTTGTAAAATACGAAAATTAGGCGCAATGTCAAGCAGATAGCCATGTTTACCAAGGAATTTTTGTGTGAAAGAGTCCATGGTTCCGATGGAAGCGTTGGGTAGGTCTGCCAACTGGCGACCCAAGTGTTGTTTGAGGTCAACGTCATCGGTTTCTTGGATTTGTTGGCTGATTTTTTTCTCCAAACGTTCCTTAAGCTCAGTGGCTGCCTTAACGGTAAAGGTTGAGATGAAGAGTTGAGAAATTTCGACACCACGAGCTAACTGATCCAGAATACGCTCGGCCATGACAAAAGTCTTCCCAGAACCAGCAGACGCTGAGACAAGGATATTCTGACCAGAAGTGTAGATGGCTTCAATTTGCTCAGCAGTTTTCTTTTGTTCCTTGCTCGAATTTGCTTCTGCATCTTGCAGTTTTTGAATTTCCTCCTCAGTTAAAAAGGGAATGGGCTTCATCGATTCAACTCCTCTCTTATTTTTTCAAACCAAGCTTGCTTGAGTTTTTCTCCGACCAGACGCTTGCCATCAGTTAAGGCCAACTTTTCTAGGAAACGGGCTTGACCCAAGTGGTAATTGGCTTCAAATCCTGTAATAGCCTGATGTTGCTGAACATACGGTGCAATACTTCTGCCATTTTCGGTATAAGGATTAATGGCGAACTGACCTTCTAAAATCTTCTCAGCTGCTTTCTTGTAAAGATGGGCATTGTAGTCTAGCAGGAGCTGGAATTCCTCATCCGTCAGCTGATTAGCCTTGTTTTTATTGTAAAATTCACCCAAATGACTGCTTTCTTTTTCTAAAAAGAGCCCTTGGTATTTCATTGATTTGCTGGCTTCTACTACTGCACCTGCCAGACTTTTAACGGCCATCAAAGATTGGACAGGCTCAGCCATTTCCAAGTACATGGCACCAAAAAAGTTCTGCTCCCCTTCTCTTTTTAAGGCAGCTAGATAGGTTGGTAACTGGGAATTAAGTCCATTAAAGAAATGATGAAACTGGAACTGAGTCAGACTAGACTTGTAGTCTACTACCCCTATCGCTCCATCAGCTTTCAAACGGTCAATGCGGTCAACCTTACCTCGTACAAAGACACTCCGACCATTGTCCAATTGAATAAAGGCTTGCTCTTTCCCACCGAAATTCGCTTCCTCTTTGATGGTTTCGATGGCTGGATTGTGTCGGAGAATATGTCCAGTCGTCCGCGCCACATCAAGCAGAACTTCTTTAGTAAACTGGGCTTCCAAATTTTCTTGATAAATAGCTTCAAATTCGCGTTCTTGACTGGTTTCTTGAATAGCTTGTTCTAAACGTTGGTCAAAAGAATCTTCATCAGGTAACTGCAAGGCGCGTTCAAAAATGCGGTGTAAGAAATTCCCATGACTACGGGCATCTGGACGCAGGCGCAATTCCTCCTGCAATCCTAAAACGTAGCAAAGAAAATAACTGTATTCATTGCGATAAAACTCCGTCAAACCAGAGGTAGACAGGTAAAACTCCTTGTCAGCTGGATAGAGAGCCTGCAAGGTATCCTTGGTCAACTGCTTACTGCTTGGACTGGTTGGCAGGGCTGGATTTTCCAGACCTTTTTGGTCAAGTTTTTTACCCATCACACGCGCCAGAACCTTGACAAAGGTCAAATCTTGCTCAGTATCACTCGTCTCGCCCTGCTGGTGATAGGCCACCAGACTAGACAAAAGACTGTGATATGACCCTAGTTCTTCCTTAGACAGCCCCTTGTGATTCACCCTCTTCTCTTTTCGACTAAATCCAAAATGGACTAACTCTTGAAGATAGATTGATTCCTTGCTTTCACTTTCGTTAAAAAGGCTTGGAGCCGACAAAACCAACTGCTTACGAGCAGAATTGATCAAGGAAAGCATAGTGTAGCGATTTTTCTTGAGGTTTTCACTGCTGGCAATCAGCAATTGTGACCCTTCCTCTGTCGCTTGGTTTAAGCTTTGTCTTTCTTCATCTGTCAAAAGACTGGTATTTTGCGCGATTTTTGGTAAATTGTCCTGAGTCAACCCAATGGCGTAGACAAAGTCAGCAGTCAGTGGTGCAATCAAATCGTAACTCTGCACCAGAACGGTGTCCACTGTCGCTGGAATGGTACGGTATTGAGATAGACTCATTCCAGAATGGAGCAAGGCTAGAAAGTCCTCTAGACTAACCTGTGAACCAGCAAAAACAGTCGCAAATTGTTCTAAAACATGGCAGAATGCTTTCCAAACTTCGGCTTGTCTTTCCTGTTCTACAGCTTCCATAGTGGCTGTCAAATCTTGCAGTTGCTTGGTCACCTCTCCTTCTTTTAGAAAGACATTCCACTTTTGCAAGAGGTTTTCAGCCTTTTGTTTTCGACTTGCAAAAAGAGTCTCAATAGGTGCTAAAACACGCAGACGAAGGGCATTCAAACGCTCTAAATCAAATTTTCTGTGATGGGACTTGGTGAAGGCTTGCTGAAAGGCTGGCAAGCCATTGATACCAAGATAACGGATATATTGCTCAAATGCATCAATATCAGCCTGACTGAGGTCGGTATACAAACCTGTTCTGAGAAGATTAATCAAATCCTCCTGACGGAAACGATAGCGTTTTAAAGCTAAAATAGACTCGACAAACTGTGTCAAAGGGTGGTGGGCCATGGATTCGCTTCTACCAAGATAGAAAGGAATCTGATACTGGTCAAAAATGGTTTTGAGAGATAACTGGTAAGAAGTCACATCCCCCAAGAGAATACGAAAATGCTTGTAACTCAGGTCTGAGTTCTCATGCAATTTCTGACGGATGCTACGGGCTACTAGCTCCAACTCCTCCTTTTGCGTCAAGCAAGACCAGATTTGTAAGTTGTCACGGTCCTTCTCATTGACATCCAATGTTAATTCTGAAAAGTCATAGGACGATTCCAATAAACGAGAGGCCTTATCAAAACTATCCATCTTCTCATGAGTCTGAGAACGGTCTTGAGCAGGAGTTTGGTATTTAGAGGCTAGATGATGGAGAAACTCCACACTGGCTTGATAGAGATTGCCTTCAGCGAATGGGCTAGTATAAGCTTTCTTACTAGCATAAGCCCCAATGACAATCTCAACACCCTTGCCATGAAGTAAGTCCACAATTCGCTCTTCTTCGGAAGAAAAACGGGTAAAGCCATCAATAACCAAGGCGATTTGAGTAAAATCACTACTAACTTTGTCATTCTCAATAGCCTCAATCAAATGGGACAATTGACTTCCCTGAGCCAACTGACCTTGATTGAGATAAGCCGTTACCTTCTCAAAAATCAAGAGTAAATCGGCCCTCTTGTCCTCATCCGTCAAACTCTCCAAGTCCAAAAAACTCATCTGAGCCTTGGTCATTTCGTGATACAATTCAATCAACTGCTGGATGAATTGAGTATCCTGCTTAATCGCACCATAAACACGTAAGTCTTTGGGATCAAGTTCAGCAAGACATCTGTAAAAGGCCATCCCAAGACCAATGTCATCTAGACTGGTCTTAGCTGGCAAATCATTCAAAATCAGGTATCGAGCCATCTGCGCAAAGCGCGTGACGGTAATCGCAAAAGAAGCCTGCTGGGACAAGCATTCCAGTACGGCGCGTTCTTTTTCAAAAGAAAGAGAGTTGGGAGCTATGTAGAAGACCCGCTTGCCAGCAGCAACTAACTCCTCCGCCTCTCTTGTTAGAATTTCTGTCAAAGAAGTCCGAATATCAGTATAAAGTAATTTCATCTCTGCCTCGTTGGAATTTTTCATTACCTTTTATTATACCATGATTAGCCAGCCAAGTCTGAAAATAATCAGTTCTTGCTCACCTGTTGAAAAGAAAATGCCGGAAAGTTCCGACATTGTTTTAGTAAGCTAATTTCCTGAAAATAGGAGTAACCACACATTCCAGAAGGCAGTAATATTGATGAAAATATGAACTACTATTGGATAATAGAGATTTTTAGTCATACGGTACAATAGAGCCAAAATAAGCCCTCCGCTAGCATAAATGAAAAAAGCAAGAGGAGTTAAAGCAAAATTGATATGAATATAACCGAAAATAATAGCAGAAAGCAAGACATCTCCGTACCAAGGTGAGTTTTTGAAAAAGGTTGTCATAAGCACACCGCGATAAATCAACTCCTCAGCAATAGGGCCGATGAAGCAAACGATGAGCAAGAAATAAGGGTACTCCTGTCTCCACATCATTTCTACCGTTTCATTCAAAGAAATTTGATTTGAAGACGAGGGTATGAAATAAGACAAGAAGAAGTCCGACATATACGAAATGATGTAGCCCAGTAAAAGGTAGATAAAGTACCTCGGCTGCCACTTGAAATGAAAAGTCTTCTTTCCTGCAAAAACTAGTAGATAGATGACCGCTAATAAAAGACCTCCACTCTCCATCCAAAGCAGAATCTGAAAAAATTCACGACTTGCTGGTAGATAGGGCTTTGCGAGGTGATTGAAAATTCCCCAAAACCAAGTTGATTTGTAAAAAATTAAGGACAATGCTAGTAAAATCTGAATAATCCGTTTTTTCATCTTAAATCCTCTGTTTTCCTTGGCTAGATTATTGAATATAATGGTTTGCTTAACTGCATAACAAGTTTAGTATAGAATATCTTTTCAAAATATCCTCTTCAAATCATGAATTGTTATCAAAACATCCTAGACTGTAAAATCAATTACCCCCTCCCCTTTTACCATTATCTTCTCTAACAAAGGAAGACCTATAATTAAGTTACTAACCTTGGATATAGATTGATTTCTCCTAAATGAATCCAAAGCCCCCAAAAAATCAGGTGGTTTAGTTAGCCTGAACCTTACGGAACGAGACAAATAAAAGCCAGTATTGCTACTGACTCTTACATCATTTTGATTTAACAGGATAAATTTATGCTTCTGATTTCGTCATAACTGACTCACTATATTTTTAACAAAGCAAGTAATTTCTCTGCTTCTGCCATGATGCCATTATTATCCATGGTTTGGAGACTCAGATTATTTCGTAAACCAGCTAGGCTCTCTGTCACATTGTTTTTCAAGCTAGCATCCGTTACTTTATCAAGTAAAGCTTCTACTTCTTTGAGTTTGGCTTCTACTTTTTCTGTTTCTACTTGAGGTACTTCATCTCCGGCTGTTATATCTTTAGATACTTCCTCTGTCTCGTCTTCATCAGTGCTCGGTTTATAAAGATTATCTACTGAAGGGTTTAAACCTGCGTGATTCTCTTTTTCATCAGATTCAGGGCGAGTTGGCTCACTTACTTCATCACGTTTCTTATCTTCATCAGGTTTACTGTCTTCTACTTTATTTTTACGAACATGGTCGCTGGCATTTCCCCAACCATTATCTGAGTGAGGACGTTCATTTGGATGTTCAACGTAATATTTTACAGTCGCAAAAAGATCCTCAAGGCTATAACCTTTAGGTGCCTCATATAGTCCTTCGTCAAACCAAGCAAATTTAATGTTATGGTAATGGTCATAATGAGGTATAATCAAACTACCGTTTTTAACTTCAACAGTATGTTGGAGATTGTAAGGCATGTGATCAAGTGGAACTTTCTTAGCTGCCTTCACTTTATTATAGATTGCTTCTACTCCTTTAACCTCAGTATTTCCTGAACCCTGATTCTCTGTTGAAGGAGGTATCAAACCTTTCTCTTTAGCATAAGCCTGAGCTGCCACTCTTTCAGCTTCAGACAAGCTCTCTTTCTTAATCCAATGACTATGGGACATATGTGGAGTTACATAGGCATCGCCTTCATCGCTAGTTATGTCACGAGGATCAAAGATATAGCCATCTTCTGTTGTATACTTACCTGCTAATTTCGCTAATTTAATTTCATCGTCCGTATAAGCAATTTGAGCATTTGGTTTGCCAAGTCGCTCTGGATGGGTAATTGGCGCTAGGAAGGTAAGAATATCATCAACTAACTTGACTTTATCACTTGAGACATCATTAAGACGTTCCAAAAGTGTATCCAAAGTTTCAAAATCAGCTTGGCGACCTTTATTAGAAATCAAATCTTTATGAACTCTTGCTAGTAAATCATAAACCTTGTTGTAAAATTCTTGCTCACTAGAAGGGATGGTACTTTTCTTAGCTCCTAACACATGAGACAAACTTTCTTGTTTGGCAAGTTTATTATCAATGGCTACAACAGTTTCTGCTGAAAGCTCCTTAGTAGAGATATAACGCGAGGTTCCATTCTCTTCAAAGACATAACCATCAGCTACCTTTCGAACAGCATGTTTAACCAATTTTCCATCAATTGGATTGCTTGGAGATGATTGAGGATTTGGTACAGGTTGTGGACTTGGTACTGGGGTAGGATCTGGAGCAGGGATTAGATTTGGTCTTGATGGTAACCAATGACTTGAACTATAATGAAGTGGAATCATTCTT
>NZ_AICU01000003.1:0-503 GCF_000257865.1 Streptococcus mitis SK575
AATATTGTGCCAACCTGTCTGCATAGCACCGCTATCAGCTAAATAATATTGTTGTCCTTCGATAGTCTGTAGGCCAGTTTGCATGACACCGCTAGTATTTAAATAGTACCAACTACCAGAAATCAAACACCAGCCTGTTTTCATAGCACCACTATCATCTAGATAATACCAATTTCCATGCTCATTAAACCAACCTGTTTTCATCCAACCTTCACTATCAAAATAGTACCAGGTTTCATTGATCTTTTCCCACCCGTTTTTAGTGTAAGAACCGTCAGAATGTTTATACCACCAACGGCCATTCGATTGAATCCAACTGCCGTCAGAGTGACTATAAGCCTTGGGAGAAATAGATTCTTGAGCAGAAACTGGACTATTTACTGATAGTGATGTCACTAGGCTCAGTAAAGCAACTGATGACAATAAAATTTTTTTCATAATCATATTGTCCTTTCTGTTTTATTTTTGTATAATCATAATCATATCACAAATAAAAAAACAGG
>NZ_AICU01000004.1:0-4049 GCF_000257865.1 Streptococcus mitis SK575
ACTGGATTAACTGCAGTAACTTCATCTACACCTGTTGTCTTAGCTGCATCTACTGCATCTTGAGCTGTTTTAGCTGCTGTTGGTGTAGTTGCTGCATCAGGTTGCTCATTGATTTTCGCTAATTGTGCATCAGCTTTATCTTTCGCTTCATTCTTAGCTGCTGTTTTTTCTTCATCAGTTAAGTCTGTACGCTTATCAATTTCACTATTTTTATCTTCTAATGCTTTCGCAATTGCTTTCTTAGCTTCTGCTTTTGCTACTGGAGTTACATTTGCAACTGCTGTAGTTCCATCTGCTTTAGCTTTATCAACTGCTGCATTTGTAGTTGCATTATCAACTGCAGCTTTTGCTACATCTGCTTGCGCTTTTGCTACTTCTTTCGCTTTAGTTTTCTCTTCTGGAGTTAAATCTGGACTAGCATCGATTTCTTTGTTTTTAGCTGTCAATGCATCGTCGATTGCTTGTTTAGCTTCATCTTTCTTAGCTACTACTGGGTTATCTTTTGCGATTGCACCAGTTCCTGCTGTTTGAGCTTTATCAAGAGCATCTTTTGTTGTAACTTCAGGTTTTGCTATTTCATCAAGAGCTTTTTGTTTATCAGCATTTACTTTTGCAATTGCTGCTGCTTTTTCTTCATCAGTAGCATTTGGAGTTGAGTTAATTGCTGCAATTTGCTTCTCAGCTGCTTTATTAACCTCATCGATAGCTGGTTGTTTGTCTAGAGTTACAAACTCTGATAATGGTCTTGTGTCTTTTGAACCGTCTGTGTATGTTACTACAAGATTTCCTTGGTCATCTTTTGTTACTGAAGCAATTTTAGCATCTTTATCTGTAACTTGAGCATTTTTTGAGATATTCGCATCGTCATTATTTTGATTGTACTCAAGTTGTAGTTTTTCTTTGATTTTAGCTAAGTCAGCTTCTGTTACGTTAGCTGGATCTGCTACTGCAACTTTTTCTGTCGGTGCCTTGATATCGTACTTATCTGTTTGAGATTTAACAACGAATTGAACGTATCCTGGTCTTTGTTGACGTACTGCATTATCAGTTGAAGCATCAAAAGTTTGATCTGATGGCATTGAGCTGGCGTCATCATTATCATTAGCCACGATGAAACTTGTCCATTGGTTTGGAGCTTTAAGAGTTGTAACACCTGTCATCTTGATAGTTGCTGTTCTCTTATCAGCAGATACTGTTCCTTCGCCATTTGTAACTACATCGTTATCAATCTTACCTGTTGTAAATCCATAACCTGCAGTGTTATCACTTCCAATACCACCTGGTCCACGTAGATACAAATCTTTAACTGTTTTTTCGTCTTTACCTGTGAATGTTAGGTCAGTATTCTCACCAGTGTAAACATAGATTTGACGTTTGTCTGCATTTGAGTATGGAAGTTCTACTGTTGGCGCTTTATTTATAAAGTCTGATAATGGTCTTGTGTCTTTTGAACCATCTGTATATGTTACTACAAGATTTCCTTTAGCATCTTTTTCTATTGAAGCAATTTTAGAATTTTGATCTGCAACATCAGCATCTTTTGAGATATTCGCATCGTCATTAGACTTATTGTACTCAAGTTTTAATTTTGCTTTGATTGTATCGAACTCTTCATCTGTTACGTTAGCTGGATCTGCTACTGTAACTTTTTCTGTTGGAGCCTTGATATCGTACTTATCTGTTTGAGATTTAACAACGAATTGAACGTATCCTGGTTTTTGTTGACGTACTGCATTATCAGTTGAAGCATCATAGTTTGCACCTGTCATTGATTTGGCATCATCACTATCTTTAGCTTCAATGAAACTTGTCCATTGGTTTGGAGCTTTAAGTGTTGTAACACCTGTCATCTTGATAGTTGCTGTTCTCTTATCAGCAGATACTGTTCCTTCTCCGTTTGTAACGGCACCGTTATCAATCTTACCTGTTGTGAATCCGTACGCTGCAGCGTTATCATTTGCAACACCACCTGGTCCACGTAAGTATAAGTCTTTAACTGTTGTTTCATCTTTACCTGTGAATGTTAAGTCAGTATTTTCACCTGTATAAACATAGATTTGACGTTTGTCAGCATTTGAATATGGAAGTTCTACTGTTGGTACTGGGTTAGTGCGTGCTACGCTTGCAACTGGAGTAGTGTCTACTGAATCGTCATTATAGGTAACAGTAACTGTTCCGTTGGCAACCGCGATTTCTTTCACTACTGAAGATCTAGGATTTACGACTTCTCCTTTTTTAGACGCTAGTCGAGCATCTTCTGTAGTCGCTTTATCAGAATATTGGATCTTGATTTTCTCTTTGATGTTGTTAATATCAGTTGGAGTTAAGTTATTGATATCTGCAACAGCAACTTTATCTCCCTCTGCTACTGGTTGAATATCGTATTTATATGTTTGAGATTTAACAACTAAATTGAAATAACCAGGAGACGATGGAGTCCTACCTCCAGGTAGTTTAGCTCCAGTAGAATCTTCAAGTTCTAGATATCTTGCTCCCAATACTGCTCGTTGATCTTCAGTTTTTGTGTAAGGTTTAAGCCCTTTAAAAGTATCATTTGGTTTACCAGTGATTTTAATTGTTACTGGACCTTGAGTTTCAGTGATTATTTGATGATAACTCCAACCAAAATCATCTCGTTCAACTTCTTCTTCCTCAGGCTTAGTTGAGCTTTGACCTTTCGCATAAGCTATCGCTGCATCACTTTTCTCTTTTAGTGTGAACTGACCACTTCCAGCTTTAACTGTTGCTCTTTTGATTTTTCCGGCTGTTGAGTTAACTGTAATATTGACATCTGCGTCTTCTTCATTATAAAGGTAAATTTCTTTTCCAGTAGAATACTCCATAGAATAAGTAAAATTACCTTGAGTTTCAGTTGTCTCAGCTCTAAACGCATTATCTTTATCCATCGGTTTCCCGTTACGTTCGTCCTTTGAACCGGTATTTTCGATTGAGTTAGATTCTGGGTTTTTCTCAGTGTTTTCTGCTTTTTTACCTACAGTTTCTTTGCCTTCAGTTGTATCTACTGCTGGAGTTTCTTTTTTCTCTACAGGTTTGTTTTTTAATTTAGAGTTAGCTGTAGTGACAAGTTTGCTGTAAGCTGTCTTTAGTTCAGCTTGAGTAGTTGCGTTCGCTAATGTAGCTTTTGCAGATTCTAGTTCAGCTTTTAATACTGCAACACTTTCCTCAGTTTTGTTATCGTAAGAACCGTTAGAAAGTTTTGTCTCAATTTCTGAAATATAGCTTTCAAGTTGGGTCTTGTCCAAAGCTGGAGTTGCTGGCTGAGCAGTAGCTGTGTCTCCAGGTTGGATTTGATCCGCTTGAACAGATACAGCTCCATTACCTAAGAACATGAAGAGAGCAGCGACCGCTACACTAGCCGCCCCAAAACTATATTTACGGATCGAGTAACGAGTGACCTTCTCACGGTGCAGACGTTCAACACGACTCATAGATGGTTTGTTTTCCATTATTTTCTTTTCTCCTTTTGTGAGGTTAATTAATTTGATTTCCACATGACATCTGTATGTAGAGATCTACGATTTACATTTTATCTTATTTTCAATATATATGCAAATGATTTGATTTAAAATTTTCGCAAAAAAAAAAAGCGTTTTGGGAAAGTAAGGGATTTTCAGATAAATTAGTTTTGTATATTTTCTTGTTTTTGTAAATAAATAATCCGCATATTTTTATAATAAATTTGCTTTTGTTTTAATTCCATCCATAAAGATAGCGCATTCATATAGGATTGGTAGTAAAATAAATAAGTTTGATGGGTGAAACAAACTATTTTTGCACTGCATAAGAAAAAATTATCCGTAAAACATATGAACCAAAAATAAAACATGCTACCTCATTTCGGCAACATGTCATCGTTTTCTACTTACAACAAGGCCTCAAACTCAGCGACGGTCATACCTAATTGCTGGCTAGCTATCTCGGAAGTCAGAAGACCTTGACGTACTAGATTTACTAAACCTACTTTTAATTCCTGTTCAATGCCTTCTTCTCGTCCTTGTTCACGACCCTCTGCACGACCACGTTCAAGA
>NZ_AICU01000005.1:0-39560 GCF_000257865.1 Streptococcus mitis SK575
GTAGAAACGAAGAAACTACCAAATGGCGACATCGAACATGTCTACGAAAAATTAACACCACCAGCTCCAACACCTTCACCTGTTCCTCAACCAAATCCAGGTAAGCAAAATACAACTACTTGGACTGATGAGAATGGAAATCCATTGAAACCAACTGAGCTAGGTTCTAAAGAACCGGGAACAATTCCAGGTTACGAATATGTGAAGACTGTGACAGGTTCAAATGGAAATATCAGACATATCTTCCGCAAAGTTGAGATGCCAACTCCAACACCGGTTGAACCAGTACAACCAGTTTCTCCACAAGAGCCAGAGACCCCAGAGCAACCAGTGACTCCGGAAATGCCAACAGTACCTGAGCAACCAAAACAACCAACAACACCTAAATATGTTGATGGTCAAAAAGAATTGCCAAATACTGGTACAGAAGCTAACGCTAGTCTTGCAGCACTTGGACTTCTTGGAATGTTGAGTGCATTCGGACTCGTAGCTCGCAAGAAAAAAGAAGACTAAAAACTCATAGTTTTTGAGAAGATGATTCGTCATCTTCTTTTTTTATTTCAGAGTTTTTACTTGCGTAAAAAATTTTTTTCTAGTATAATAGTTTATTGTGAGCGAACCTCACTTACCCCTTGCAAAGTCTTGGGGTCATTAGACCAAAAGGAGGAACATATCAATGGCTAAATACGAAATTCTTTATATTATTCGTCCAAACATTGAAGAAGAAGCTAAAAACGCTTTGGTAGCACGTTTTGACTCTATTTTGACTGACAACGGTGCAACTGTTGTTGAATCAAAATCTTGGGAAAAACGTCGTCTTGCATACGAAATCAAAGATTTCCGTGAAGGACTTTACCACATCGTTAACGTTGAAGCAAACGACGATGTAGCTCTTAAAGAGTTTGACCGTCTTTCAAAAATCAACGCTGACATTCTTCGTCACATGATCGTCAAAACTGACGCGTAAGAAGGTAAACTATGATTAACAATGTTGTACTTGTAGGGCGTATGACACGTGACGCTGAGTTGCGTTATACCCCATCAAATGTAGCAGTTGCGACTTTTACTCTTGCAGTAAACCGTACATTTAAGAGTCAAAATGGCGAACGTGAGGCTGATTTTATCAATGTCGTTATGTGGCGCCAACAGGCTGAAAATCTTGCTAACTGGGCTAAAAAAGGCTCGCTTATCGGGGTGACAGGCCGTATCCAGACTCGTAGTTACGATAACCAGCAAGGACAACGTGTCTACGTGACAGAGGTCGTGGCTGAGAATTTCCAAATGTTGGAAAGCCGTAGTGTGCGTGAGGGTCACACAGGTGGAGCTTATTCTGCACCAAGTTCAAACTATTCAGCGCCTACAAATTCAGTACCAGACTTTTCACGTGATGAAAATCCATTTGGAGCAACAAATCCATTGGATATTTCAGATGATGATTTACCATTCTAATGGACAAGTAAAATTATAAAGGAGAAAAAACATGGCTCAACAACGTCGTGGCGGATTCAAACGCCGTAAAAAAGTTGATTACATCGCAGCAAACAAAATTGAATATGTTGATTACAAAGATACTGAGCTTCTTAGCCGTTTCGTTTCAGAACGTGGGAAAATCCTTCCACGTCGTGTAACAGGAACTTCAGCTAAAAACCAACGTAAAGTAACAACAGCTATCAAACGCGCTCGCGTAATGGCTTTGATGCCTTTTGTAAACGAAGATTAAAGAAAAGACCCCGACGGGTCTTTTTTTCAGGTCCGGGCGGACCTCTTTTTCAGACCCAGTTGGGTCTTTTTTTCACGAGCCTTGAAATGAGAGAGCGAGTTGGGTCTAGTGGCCTTTTTTTTCAGATTTTTCCAGGACTCTGTTAGAATGGAGTCCCCTTTTGACCTAGTAAGATTCTTTTGTCTTACTAGGTTTTTTCTTTTAATCTTTATTATCGTGCTATAATGGTAGGAGAAAGCTTTAAAGGAGCAACTTATGAAGACGACATGTTCAATTAGAAAAATGCAAGAATCTGACATTAAAGATCTATCTCGAGGATTTATCAGCCAAGGTTGGCCAAGTAGAGAGGTGATTTTAACTCGATACTTTAAGGAACAGGAAAGTGGGGAGAGAGAAGTCTTAGTTGCAGAGATTGATGGTGCTGTAGCGGGCTACGTTACCATTTTACCCTCTGCTAAACATGGTCCTTTTGCAGAAGTCTATCCAGAATTATCAGATTTTAATGTGTTTGAGCCTTTTCGAAATCAAGGGATTGGGAATCAACTGCTAGAAGAAGCAGAAGAACGAGTCAAACTCATATCGGATAAGGTCACTCTTGGTGTAGGTTTGCACTTAGGCTATGGCCCTGCCCAGAGATTGTATATCAAACGGGGCTACATTCCAGATGGGACAGGTGTTTGGTATCGAAATCAACCCTTGGAAATGAATGCAACTAGCCAAAATAATGATGATTTGGTTTTGTATCTAGTAAAGGAATTCGGATAAGAGACAAGGATTTTATTGGGGATGTGGGATTTCTCTACTTTATGGTATAATGGAAAGAGTTAGATTGAAAGAGGTAGTGAGATGGATGCGAAATTAAGATACAAGGCAAAGAAGATCAAGATTGTCTTTTTTGATATTGATGATACATTGAGGAATTCAAAGACAGGTTTTATTCCAGCTTCAATCCCAACTGTTTTTAAGCAATTACGTGAGAAAGGAATTTTGACGGGTATTGCTTCTGGACGAGGGATTTTTGGTGTCGTTCCTGAGATTCGTGAACTCAATCCTGACTTTTTTGTAACCTTAAATGGTGCATATATTGAAGATAAAAAAGCTCAGGTCATTTATCAACATCAGATCGAGAGGTCAGATGTTGAGGAGTATATCTCTTGGGCTAAGCAAGAAGGAATTGAGTATGGCTTGGTTGGGAGTCATGATGCCAAGTTATCGACTCGCACCGATATGATTAGTGAAGCAATCAATCCAATTTACCCTGATTTGGATGTGGATCCTAATTTCCATGAGAAAGAAGACATCTATCAGATGTGGACCTTTGAAGATAAAGGAGATGACTTGAACTTGCCTGACAGTCTCGCTGATAAACTTCGCATGGTTCGTTGGCATCAACATTCGTCTGATATTGTGCCGATTTCAGGCTCCAAAGCGACAGGTGTGGAAAAGGTTGTGGAACACCTGGGCTTGAAACCAGAGAACGTCATGGTTTTTGGAGATGGCCTCAACGACTTGGAACTCTTTGATTATGCTGGAATCAGTGTTGCAATGGGAATTTCTCATGATAAGATCAAAGAAAAAGCAGATTATATTACAAAAACATTAGAAGAAGATGGCATTTTTGATGCCTTAGAAGGATTTGGTATGGTAGAAAAAGAATTGCATTTCCCACAAGTAGACATTGAAACAGTAGAAGGTCCTATCGCGACTATTAAGACCAATCACGGAGACTTGCGTATCAAGCTCTTCCCTGAACATGCTCCTAAAACAGTGGCTAACTTTGTGGCACTTTCAAAAGATGGCTACTATGATGGTGTCATTTTCCATCGTATTATCAAGGACTTTATGATTCAAGGTGGAGACCCGACTGGAACTGGTATGGGTGGCGAGGCAATCTACGGCGAATCATTTGAGGATGAATTCTCAGAAGAACTTTACAATATCCGTGGTGCTCTTTCCATGGCCAATGCTGGTCCAAATACCAACGGCAGCCAGTTCTTTATCGTCCAAAATCAACACTTGCCATACTCTAAGAAAGAAATTGCTCGTGGTGGTTGGCCAGAACCGATCGCAGAAATCTATGCAGAGCAAGGTGGAACTCCTCACCTAGACCGCCGTCACACTGTATTTGGTCAGCTAGCTGATGAAGCTTCTTACGCTGTTTTGGACGCTATTGCTGCTGTTGAGACAGGGGCTATGGACAAGCCAGTTGAAGATGTCGTGATTGAAACAATTGAAATCGAGGACTAAGATGAAAATCGGTGATAAGCTAAAGGGCCGTATTACAGGGATTCAGCCCTACGGTGCCTTTGTTGAGCTAGAAACGGGTGATACGGGGCTGATTCACATTTCAGAGATTCGAACAGGATTTATTGAAAATATTCATGACGCCTTGAAAGTCGATGAAGAAGTTCAAGTTCAAGTAGTGGATTTAGATGAATTTACAGGAAAAGCTAGTCTTTCTATCCGCACTTTAGAGGAGGAAAAGCACCAGTTTCCTAGACGGAGACGCTTTTCAAGCGACCGTTTTAACTACGGCTTTGCGCCTCTTAAACGAATGATGCCAATTTGGACCAAGGAAGCCCTTCAGCATTTGAAGAAGCAGAAGCACTAGTTAGAAATCTCTATCTTTTGTAATGTTAATATAAATTTGCTATAATAGAACCATGGAAGAAGAACAATTATTAAAATCAGGAGAGCGCATTAACCAGCTCTTCTCAACAGATATCAAAATTATTCAAAATAGAGAGGTTTTTAGCTATTCGGTGGATAGTGTTCTCTTGTCACGCTTTCCACGTTTTCCTAAGAAGGGCTTGATAGTGGATTTCTGCGCTGGTAATGGAGCAGTGGGACTTTTTGCTAGCACTCGTACTCAAGCACAGATATTGGCTGTTGAGATTCAGGAGCGTTTGGCGGATATGGCTGAACGCTCTGTCCGTTTGAATGGTTTGGAAGAGCAGATGCAGGTCATCTGTGATGATTTGAAAAATATGCCTGCTTACATCCAGGGAAGTAAGGTAGATATGATTTTGTGTAATCCACCCTATTTCAAGGTGGATCCTCATTCAAACCTGAACGAGAGCGAACATTATCTCTTGGCGCGCCATGAAATCACGACTAATTTGGAAGAAATCTGTCGTAGTGCCCAGAGTATTCTCAAGTCCAATGGGCGTTTGGCCATGGTTCATCGACCTGATCGACTTTTAGATATCTTGGACAGCTTGCAACGGCATAATTTAGCACCTAAGCGTCTGCAATTTGTCTATCCAAAAAAGGAAAAGGAAGCTAATATGCTTTTGATTGAGGCTATCAAGGATGGCTCGACAAGCGGCTTTAAGGTTTTACCACCTCTCATTGTTCACAATGATGATGGCTCTTATACGCCTGAACTTGAAGAGATTTATTATGGATCATAAGGCTTATATGTATGTGCTGGAGTGCCGTGACGGATCCTACTATACAGGCTATACGACTGATGTGAGAAGACGCCTCGCTGTTCACAATAGTGGGAAGGGAGCCAAATACACACGAGCACGCTTGCCAGTCAAACTTATCTATGCTCAAGGTTTTGCCAGTAAGGAAGAAGCCATGTCAGCAGAAGCTCTTCTCAAGCGTAAGAAGAGGTCACAGAAGGAAGAATTTTTATCTGAAAATCAAGATAGAAATTTACTCAGTTATTTTGAAGAATCGTGACGAGTCCTTTGACTCCTCTTACTTTTGTCAAAAAGCGAAAAAAATGCTACAATAAAGAGAATAAACAAAATGAGGTATTATCATGTCTAAGATTCTAGTATTTGGTCACCAAAATCCAGACTCAGATGCCATCGGGTCATCTGTAGCCTTTGCCTACCTTGCAAAAGAAGCTTATGGTTTGGATACGGAAGCTGTTGCTCTTGGAACTCCAAATGAAGAAACAGCCTTTGTCTTGAACTATTTTGGTGTGGAAGCACCGCGTGTTATCACTTCTGCTAAAGCAGAAGGTGCAGAGCAAGTTATCCTGACTGACCACAATGAATTCCAACAATCTGTATCAGATATCGCTGAAGTAGAAGTTTATGGTGTTGTGGACCACCACCGTGTGGCTAACTTTGAAACTGCAAGCCCACTTTACATGCGTTTGGAGCCAGTTGGATCAGCGTCTTCAATCGTTTATCGTATGTTCAAAGAACATGGTGTAGCTGTACCTAAAGAGATTGCTGGTTTGATGCTTTCAGGTTTGATTTCAGATACCCTTCTTTTGAAATCACCAACAACACACCCAACAGATAAAGTTATTGCTCCTGAATTGGCTGAGTTAGCTGGTGTGAACTTGGAAGAATATGGTTTAGCTATGTTGAAAGCTGGTACCAACTTGGCTAGCAAATCTGCTGACGAATTGATTGACATCGATGCTAAAACTTTTGAATTGAATGGAAACAATGTCCGTGTTGCCCAAGTAAACACAGTTGACATCGCTGAAGTTTTGGAACGTCAAGCAGAAATCGAAGCTGCAATGCAAGCTGCCAACACAGCAAATGGCTACTCTGACTTTGTCTTGATGATTACAGATATCGTCAACTCCAACTCAGAAATCTTGGCTCTTGGTGCTAACATGGGCAAGGTTGAAGCAGCCTTCAACTTCAAACTTGAAAACAATCATGCCTTCCTTGCTGGTGCCGTTTCACGTAAGAAACAAGTGGTACCTCAATTGACTGAAAGCTTTAATGCTTAAGATTTTGGGTGTCAGTTCAAAATTGGAAAGGCTAGTTTGACTTATATCGAAAGGAGTTTCGGCTCCTTTTTTTCTAGGAGTGAAGCATGTTAGAAACTGGTGATTTGATTTTTGTGAGAGATGAATCAGATATGGGACAGGCCATCCAGACTTCCACAGGCAACTATAACCATGTTGCCATTTATTTGGATGGGATGATTTACCACGCTAGTGGACAGGATGGTGTGGTCTGTCAGGAACCAGCAGACTTCTTTGAGCCCAATCACTTGTACGACCTTTATGTCTACCCAGAAATGGATATCCATTCGGTGGAGGAAAGAGCTTTCAAACATCTTGGAGCTCCTTATAATGCTTCTTTCTATCCAGATGAAGCTGGTTTTTACTGTTCCCAGTATATGGCAGAAATTCTCCCCATTTTTGAAACTATTCCCATGAAATTTGGGGATGGGGAGCAGGAGATTAGTGATTTTTGGAAGGAGTATTATAGAGAACTAGGTTTGCCTGTTCCTCTGAACCAAGCTGGGACCAATCCCAGTCAGTTGGCAGCATCGCCTCTGTTAGAATGTAAAGAAAGGAATCTTCATGATTCAGATTTTTAATCCATCTCGTTTGACGAGACAGCCTTTTTTTGGAGAATTGATCCGCTATCTGGACCAGCATGAGGATGTTATTTTGCGAGAAATTAAGGCTCAATTTCCAGATGTAGCAGTTGACAAACTCATGGAAGAGTATATAAAGGCTGGCTTTATTCTACGAGAAAATAAGCGCTATCACCTCAATCTTCCTATGCTTGAATCACTCGATAGTCTCGAACTGGATCAAGAGATTTTTGTTAAAGAAGATAGTCCGATCTATCAAACTTTGTTGGAGCAGCGTTTTGAGACGGAATTGCGCAATCAAACCAATGCAGCTATTTTAGTTGAAAAGACGGACTTTGCGCGCACTAAAATGACCCTGTCTAATTATTTCTACAATGTCAAACATCAGTATCCTTTGACAGAAAAACAGCGGGAACTTTATGCCATTTTGGGAGATGTTAATCCTGAGTATGCTCTCAAATATATGACAACTTTTTTGCTAAAATTTCTCAAAAAAGATCAACTGATGCAGAAACGCCGTGATATCTTTGTGGACAGTTTAGTTGTCCTAGGTTATATTATTCAAAATGAAGATGGAAAGTATGAGTTGGCCGTCGATTTTGATAAGGAAAGATTAACTTTCTACTTGGCCTGATTTTTTTTCTGAGCACATTGTTTGACTTTCCTTAGTATTCGGTATAAACTATATGTAACCGGTAACACATATCGGAATAAAACTAAAGGAGACAATCATATGTCACTTGAAAACAAATTGGAACAAGCAACAGGCGCTATCAAAGAAGGATTTGGTAAAGTTACTGGAGATGGTAAGACTGAAGCAGAAGGCGCTGTAGAAAAGACAGTTGCTAAGGCAAAAGAAGTAGTTGAAGATGCTAAAGGTGCTGTAGAAGGTGCCGTTGAAGGTTTGAAAAACGCTTTTAAATAAAAATAGAAAAAATCAAGGGTTTCATTTCCCTTGATTTTTTACTATCTTATAAATAATTTTCTGCAACGGCTGCATCTCCAGGATAGGTTTCTTTTTTTCCTTGGACGATTTGGTAGCAATCTGCTCCCTTACCAGCAATAATGACAGCATCTAATTCGTGATTTGTGATAGCCATAGCTGCCTTGATGGCTTCTTGGCGATCCGCAATTTTTTCAACAGGATGATTGATGTAGCTACTAATTTCATCTGCAATGGCCATTGGGTCTTCATAGTTGGGGTCATCAGCAGTCAGAAAGACTTGAATCTCAAGATGTTGATTGAGGAGGAGGCCAAAGTCCTTACGACGGCTTTCTCCTTTATTTCCTGTTGAACCCAGAACCAGAGCAATTTTTCCAGTTTGATGAGTTTCAACCACATTGATGAGTTTTTTGAGACTGTCACCATTGTGGGCATAGTCGATGAAGACCTTGGCTCCATTTTTCTGAGTGAGGACTTCCATACGACCAGGAACGCGGGTTGCAGCAATTCCTTTTTTGATGTCTTCAAGACTAGCTCCGAGACGGAGACAAGCAAGTCCAGCAGCAATGGCATTTTCTTGGTTGAAGTGACCAATCAGTTGGATATCATAGTCTCCAGAGAGTTTACCCGTAGCTGAAAAGCTAAAGGCTTTGGAATTCTCGATTTGGTTTTCAGACTTACTACCGTAGAAATCATAGTCTTGATCTGCCACTTGTTCTTTCAAGACAGAAAAGTGGTCCATGTCACTGTTAACGATGACTGCTCGGCTATTTTCCATCAAGAGACGTTTGTGGTAGAAGTAGTCTTCAAAGCTAGGGTGTTCAATCGGGCCGATATGGTCTGGGCTGATATTGAGGAAAACTCCCACATCAAAGGTTAGACCATAGACACGTTTGACCAGATATGCTTGACTGGAGACTTCCATGATGAGGTGGGTACGGTCATTTTGCACAGCTTGATGCATCATGTCAAAGAGGTCGATGCTCTCAGGAGTTGTCAATGCAGACTTAAAGAAAGTCTTGCCATCTAGAGTTGTGTTCATGGTCGACAACATTGCAGGTCGGTGACTTTGAGATAAAATGTTATAAGCGAAATAGGCTGCTGTTGTCTTACCCTTAGTACCAGTAAAGGCAAGGAGTTTGAGTTTGTCCTGTGGATTTCCATAAAATTCCATAGCTACCAAACTCATGGCTTTCTTGATATCACTGACGATAATAGCAGGAATACCAACCTCATAGTCTTTTTCAGCCACATACCAACCGAGGTCTTGAGAGATGGCAGAAATCAGGAATTCCTTCTTAAAGGCAGCACCTTTGACGAAAAAGAGGCTCTTTTCTTTGGCCTTACGACTGTCATAGCAGATACTGTCAAATACGACATGGCTGTAGTTGTAGTGATAATGTCCTTGGTCGATAATCTCGCGGAAGAGACCATCTTTCTTTAATATATCTAATACGGTTTCAATCTTAATCATACTTTCTATTGTAAACCGAAAGTCGCAAATTTACAAGTAACAAGGAAAAGTTTATAATGGAAGATAAGGAGTTTTTCCTAGTTATCAAAATTGAATGAGGAATCTATGTCGCACGAAAACAATCACCAGCAGGCCCAGATGTTACGGGGGACTGCTTGGCTAACGGCTAGTAACTTTATCAGTCGCCTACTCGGGGCTATTTATATTATCCCATGGTACATCTGGATGGGGTCTTATGCAGCTACGGCCAATGGTCTCTTTACCATGGGTTATAATATCTATGCCTGGTTCTTGCTGGTTTCAACAGCAGGGATTCCAGTTGCGGTGGCCAAGCAAGTTGCCAAGTATAATACCATGCGAGAAGAAGAGCATAGCTTTGCCCTGATTCGGAGCTTTTTAGGATTTATGACAGGACTAGGCCTCGTTTTTGCTTTAATCTTGTATGTCTTTGCTCCTTGGCTAGCAGACTTGTCTGGCGTGGGCAAAGACTTGATCCCAATCATGCAAAGCTTGGCTTGGGGAGTCTTGATTTTCCCATCTATGAGTGTTATCCGAGGATTTTTCCAAGGGATGAATAACCTCAAACCTTATGCCATGAGCCAAATCGCTGAGCAGGTCATTCGTGTTATCTGGATGCTCTTAGCGACCTTTATCATTATGAAGCTCGGTTCAGGAGATTACCTAGCAGCCGTTACCCAATCCACCTTTGCTGCCTTTGTCGGCATGGTAGCTAGTTTTGCAGTTTTGGTCTATTTCCTTGCTCAAGAAGGGTTACTCAAAAGAGTCTTTGAAACAGGAGATAAGATTAACAGCAAGCGTCTTTTGGTTGATACCATTAAGGAAGCTATTCCTTTTATCTTGACTGGTTCGGCTATTCAGCTTTTCCAAATCTTGGACCAAAATACCTTTATCAATAGCATGAAGTGGTTTAGCAACTACAGTAATGAAGACTTAATTGTCATGTTTTCTTATTTTTCTGCCAACCCAAATAAAATCACGATGATTTTGATTTCTGTTGGGGTTTCAATTGGGGGTGTCGGTTTACCACTTTTGACTGAAAACTATGTCAAGGGGGACTTGAAGGCAGCTTCTCGTCTCGTTCAGGACAGCATTACCATGCTTTTTGTATTCCTGTTACCAGCAACGGTTGGAGTGGTTATGGTAGGAGAACCTTTATATACAGTCTTCTATGGCAAGCCAGATAGTTTGGCTATGGGCTTGTTTGTCTTTGCAGTTTTGCAGTCTACTATTTTAGGTCTGTACATGGTCTTGTCTCCAATGCTTCAGGCCATGTTCCGCAACCGCAAGGCTGTTCTCTATTTTATCTATGGTTCCATTGCCAAGCTAGTCTTGCAAATACCTACCATCGCCCTCTTCCACAGTTATGGTCCTTTGATTTCCACAACCATCGGTCTTATTATTCCTAACGTCTTGATGTATCGGGATATTTGTAAGGTAACTGGTGTTAAGCGCAAGGTGATTTTGAAACGAACCATTTTAATCAGTTTGTTAACTATTTTCATGTTTCTAGTAGTAGGGACATTGCAGTGGATTTTAGGATTTGTCTTCCAACCAAGTGGACGTTTGTGGAGTTTCCTATATGTAGCCCTTGTCGGTGCCATAGGGGGAGGAGTTTATGGATTCTTGAGTCTTCGTACCCGTCTATTGGATAAGGTGATTGGAAAAGCCCAAGCAAATCGTCTACGAGCAAAATTAAGAATTTCTCAATAATTTTTTATAAATAAAAGGGATAATTTGAACATTTCTATCATGAAATGCTTGAATTATTCTCTTTTTATTATTTTGTAGAATAATTTCTATAGTTTGTAGATAGAAATTTTATTTTTCTTAAATTTTACTTAGAAAACTATTGACTAAATAAAACCCAAGTTGTATAATAAGACAAATATTTAAATCAGGAGGTTCTGGAAATGAAAAAGTCTAAGGCCAAGTATGCAACGCTTGCAGGTGTCGTGTTAAGTGCAGGTATTTTGTTAAGTGCCTGTGGAAATTCTAGCACAGCATCAAAAACATACAATTATGTTTACTCAAGTGATCCATCTAGTTTGAACTATCTAGCAGAAAACCGTTCAACAACTACTGATATTGTGACCAACCTGGTAGATGGTCTCATGGAAAATGACCAATATGGGAACTATGTCCCATCCTTGGCTGAGGATTGGACTGTTTCTCAAGACGGTTTGACCTATACCTATAAATTGCGTAAAGATGCTAAATGGTACACTGCAGATGGAGATGAATATGCTCCTGTAACTGCCCAAGATTTTGTCACTGGTTTGAAATATGCGGCTGATAAAAAATCAGAAGCCTTGTACTTAGTGCAAGAATCCGTTGCAGGTTTAGATGACTATATCACTGGTAAAACAAGCGACTTTTCAACTGTCGGAATCAAGGCTCTTGATGACCAAACCGTTCAATATACCTTGGCTCGACCAGAACCTTATTGGAACTCAAAAACAACCTCAACCATTCTCTTCCCAGTCAATGCGGATTTCTTGAAATCAAAAGGGGATGATTTTGGGAAGGTAGATCCATCTAGCATTTTGTACAATGGACCTTTCTTGATGAAATCCTTTGTTTCAAAATCGGTCATCGAATACAAGAAAAATCCTAACTACTGGGATGCTAAAAATGTCTTTGTAGATGATGTCAAATTGACTTATTTTGATGGTAGTGACCAAGATGCGTTAGCACGTAATTTTACTGAAGGTGTTTATAGCTATGCTCGTCTCTATCCAAACAGTTCAAGCTTCGAAGGGATCAAAGAAAAGAATAAGGACAATATCATCTATAGCATGCAAGATGCTACTTCTTACTTCTTAAACTTCAATTTAGATAGAAAATCTTATAAATTCACTTCCAAGACAAGTGATGCTGAAAAGAAATCGACTCAAGAAGCGGTTCTTAACAAGAACTTCCGTCAAGCCATTAATTTTGCCTATGACCGTACAGCTTACGGGGCCCAATCTCAAGGAGAAGAGGGGGCAACTAAGATTTTGCGTAACCTCGTCGTTCCTCCAAACTTCGTAAGTATCAACGGAAAAGACTTTGGTGAAGTAGTAGCCTCTAAGATGGTCAACTATGGTAAGGAATGGCAGGGAATCAACTTTGCAGATGCCCAAGATCCATACTACAATCCAGAAAAAGCTAAAGCTAAATTTGCTGAAGCTAAGAAAGAACTCCAAGCCAAAGGAGTTCAATTCCCTATACACTTAGATAAAACTATAGATTTGGCTAATAAGGCTGAAATTCAAGGAATTAATTCCATGAAGCAATCAATAGAATCTGTCTTAGGTGCAGATAATGTTGTGATTGATGTTCATCAACTTTCTACAGAGGACTATGATAGTTCAGGTTATCTTGCTCAAACTGCAGCTCAGAAGGATTATGATCTTTACAATGGTGGTTGGACTGCAGACTATCAAGATCCTTCAACCTATCTTGACGTCTTTAACGTTAATTCTGGTGGTTTGATGCAAAATCTAGGTATAGAGCCAGGTGAAGCCAATGACAAGGCCAAGGCTGTTGGGCTGGATGTCTACACTCAAATGTTGGAAGAAGCTAATAAGGAGCAAGATCCAGCTAAACGTTATGAAAAATATGCAGATGCCCAAGCTTGGTTAGTAGATAGCTCTCTAGCAATTCCAAATGTTTCACTAGGCGGAACACCAACATTGAGAAAAATTGTTCCTTTCTCAACACCATATTCATTGGCTGGTAATAAAGGGGTTGAATCATATAAATACCTCAAATTACAAGATAAGACAGTTACAAAAGACGAATATGAAAAAGCCAAAGAAAAATGGTTGAAAGAAAAAGAAGAATCTAATAAAAAAGCCCAAGAAGAATTGGCAAAACATGTGAAATAGGGATTTTTCAAGAAAAACGATGGTTTCGAAAGAAGCTGTCGTTTTTTATAGAATGATGGCAAATTTGGGCTGAAAGTGTTTACATTTTTTAATTGGTTTACTGAATTTATGTTATAATGAATATAACAAAAACATGAGGAACTATTTTCGAAAGTCTCTTCCAGCGTTAATGGAAGTATGCACATGTTAGGATGATTTTATAGGAGGGATGCTGTCTACTAAAAAAGTAAGATAAAACGTAACAAATGATAAGTTCTTCGTTTATGTGAAGAGTTCTTATCTGCCTATTTACTAATCGTTATGGAGGTATCATCATGGTCGCTATTATGGAGTTTGCAACAGAAAAACAGATTGCATCATTTCTTTCAACTTGTCGCATTGAAGGGCAAAAGAATTTTCTGATGGCTTTCAAGAAAAAGACATTGTTGAAATCCTTTATTGATTTTTTCATTATAGGTGGTTCCTACTATGTTCAGTCGAGTGTGAAGCCTAAGCTTATAGCATTCACACCTAAGGGAATCTACTTGATGGACATCAGTGATGTAACTGGAAATCGTTCTAATCAAGTCGTAGAGATGCCTTGGAATCAAGTCAAAGATTTTGCTTATAAGATAGTCTTGAATACAGTTAGGCTGAACTGGAACTATCAAAATGAAGACTATATTTTTTCTGTGGATGTCGGTCAGATTGGTCAGCATGTGGGCCAATATCAATTTAACAAAGAGCATTATGACTATTTAGCCCAACAGGATTTCTTTCGTTCACAGTAAAACCTAGCAATCATTTTCACAAAAGAATCTGGAAGCTTTTCTGGATTCTTTTTAGCTTTACTCGATAAGTCTATAGTTTGAAACTATAACTAGCTCTTGAAAAGAAGAAAATGAGTTGATGAAAATAAGTGGTACAATAGTTACTATAGATTTGGAGGAATTGTATGAGCAAGGAATTACACATCAACACAATTTTGGCCCAGGCGGGTATCAAGTCAGATGAAGCGACAGGAGCTTTGGTGACACCGCTTCATTTTTCAACGACTTATCAGCATCCAGAGTTTGGTAAATCTACTGGATTTGACTATACGCGTACTAAAAACCCAACTCGCAGTAAGGCTGAAGAAGTCTTGGCGGCTATTGAGTCAGCAGACTATGCGCTAGCGACTAGCTCAGGGATGTCAGCTATTGTACTGGCCTTTAGTGTCTTCCCAGTAGGAAGTAAGGTTTTGGCTGTCCGTGACCTTTACGGTGGTTCTTTCCGCTGGTTCAATCAAGTGGAGCAGGAAGGCCGTTTCCATTTTACCTATGCCAATACAGAAGAAGAGTTGATTGCCGAGTTAGAAAAGGACGTGGATGTTCTCTATATCGAAACACCAACCAATCCCTTGATGTTGGAATTTGATATCGAAAAACTAGCCAAATTGGCTCATGCTAAGGGTGCTAAAGTGGTGGTGGACAATACCTTCTACAGCCCTATCTACCAACGTCCGATTGAAGATGGAGCAGATATCGTTCTTCATTCAGCAACCAAGTACCTAGCAGGCCACAATGATGTCTTGGCTGGAGTGGTTGTGACCAATAGTTTAGAACTATACGAGAAGCTTTTCTACAATCTCAATACGACAGGGGCAGTCTTGTCTCCATTTGACAGTTATCAATTGATTCGTGGTCTCAAGACCTTGTCTCTTCGTATGGAGCGCTCAACAGCTAACGCCCAAGAAGTGGTTGCCTTTTTGAAGGATTCTCCAGCAGTTAAGGAAGTTCTCTACACTGGTCGTGGAGGCATGATTTCCTTTAAAGTAGCGGATGAAACACGCATTCCTCACATTTTGAACAGCCTCAAGGTCTTCTCTTTTGCGGAAAGTTTGGGTGGAGTAGAGAGTCTTATTACTTATCCAACGACACAAACTCACGCTGATATTCCGGCAGAAGTGCGCCATTCTTATGGTTTGACAGATGACCTCTTGCGTTTGTCTATTGGGATTGAGGATGCTAGAGATTTGATTGCAGATTTGCACCAAGCATTAGAAGGATAAGACAAAGATGGGAAAATATGATTTTACAAGCCTGCCAAACCGTTTAGGGCACCATACCTATAAATGGAAAGAGGCGGAAACGGATAGTGAAGTTCTACCAGCTTGGATAGCGGATATGGACTTTGTAGTCTTGCCTGAAATCCGCCAAGCTGTGCAGACTTACGCAGACCAACTGGTTTATGGCTATACCTATGCCAGTGAAGAGTTAATTAAGGAAGTTCAAAAGTGGGAAACCACACAACACGGCTACCACTTTGACAAAGAGGCTCTTGTCTTTATCGAGGGTGTGGTACCAGCCATCTCAACAGCTATTCAAGCCTTTACAAAAGAAGGTGAGGCGGTTCTGATTAACACACCTGTCTACCCACCTTTTGCTCGCAGTGTCAAGTTGAACAACCGTAGATTGATTACCAATTCTTTGGTGGAAAAGGATGGTCTGTTTGAGATTGACTTTGATCAACTTGAGAAGGATTTGGTGGAAGAGGATGTCAAACTTTATATTCTCTGCAATCCTCACAATCCTGGTGGACGTGTTTGGGAAAAGGAAGTGTTGGAGAAGATTGGCCAACTCTGCCAAAAACACGGTGTTTTCTTGGTTTCGGATGAGATTCACCAAGATTTGGCTCTCTTTGGTCACAAACACCAGCCTTTCAATACCGTCAACCCTGACTTTAAAGAATTTGCTATCATCTTGAGCAGTGCCACTAAAACCTTTAATATTGCTGGAACAAAAAATTCCTATGCAGTCATTGAAAATCCTAAGTTGAGACTGGCTTACCAGAAACGCCAGTTGACCAATAATCAGCATGAAATTTCAGGCTTGGGCTATTTGGCGACAGAAGCTGCTTATCGCTATGGGAAGGATTGGTTAGAGGAACTCAAGCAAGTCTTTGAAGACCACATCAACTATGTGGTCGATCTATTTGAAAAAGAAACTAAAATCAAGGTCATGAAACCGCAAGGAACCTACTTGATTTGGCTTGATTTTTCAGCCTATGACCTGACTGATGAAACATTGCAAGAGCTGTTGAGAAATGAAGCTAAGGTCATCCTCAACCGTGGTTTGGATTTTGGAGAGGAAGGAAGTCTCCATGCCCGCCTCAATGTAGCCATGCCTAAGTCTCTGCTGCAAGAAGTTTGTCAGCGAATTGTGACGACTTTTGCCAAACGTTAAAAATCCAGCCTTCTAGGAGAAAAGTCTTCCTAGAAGGCTATTTTCATAGGGGAAAATATGGTATAATAAAAAGATAAGGTAAAGGTAAAAATATGGCTAAATTGATTCCGGGGAAAGTCCGTATCGAAGGCGTTGCCCTTTATGAAACTGGTAAGGTTGACATTATCAAGGAAAAGAACAATCGGCTCTACGCTCGCGTTGCAGAAGAAGAACTGCGCTATAGTTTAGAGGATGATTTGGTTTTTTGTGCCTGCGATTTTTTCCAAAAGAGGGGCTACTGTGTGCATTTGGCAGCGCTGGAGCATTTTCTAAAAAATGATGAGCGTGGTCAGGAAATTTTGCAGAGTCTGGAAGAAGGTCATGAAGAAAAAGAGGCCGTTGAAACCAAGGTGACCTTGGGTGGCAAATTTTTGGACCGAATCTTGTCTCCAAAATCAGACCGATTCTATGAATTATCGGCTGTGGGTCAGGTGGAAGCAGGAACCAATCATATCTTGTGGACCCTGAGAATCGGGCAAATCAATAGCCAAAAATACTATGTCATTCGGGATATTCCACTCTTTTTAAGGATTGTCGAGCAGAGAAAGTCTTATATGATTGGCAAGATTTATGAGGAGTCTCTTTCTTGGGAAGTCTTTGATGAGGCCAGTCAAGAACTTCTGACTTTCTTGCGAGGACTGATGGAGGAAGGACAGGCTCCAGACCTCTTTTTCCAAAACCAAGGTCGGCACCTCTTTTTCCCTCTGACTTTTTTTGAGCAGGGTGTGAATTTACTGATGACCTTGCCGCATTTTCAATTTGACCATCAAGTGGATAGCTATCAGACTCTGCTTTTTCAGGATATGCATGCTGATGCTAATTTATTTGCCTTTACAGTAACAGAATACTCGGATTATTTTGAAATGGAAATCAGTGAGAGTCCAAGGGTCAATGTCTTTTATCAGGGAGCTGTGCTTTTCCATAAAGGTCAGGTTTATTTTCTAACAGACCAGCAGATGCGTCTTCTCAAGGAAATTAAAGCGCTACCTGTGGATCAACATGGAAAGAAATACCTGCAATTTGATAGCAGTGACCGAGATAAGTTGGCTTCTTGTCTAACGCTCTTTAGCCAGATGGGGATTGTTTCAGCTCCAGAACGGCTACAAATCAAAACCTTTACGCCCTCTTTTTACTTTGACAGGGAAGAAGATAATCGGATTCGTTTAGAAATTCAGTTTGATTATGGGGATAGGCAGGTATCAAGCCGACAAGAGTTAGAAGAATTACCATTTTCGAGTGACGCGGACTTAGAAGAAAGAATTTTCCAAGTCTGTTTGGCTGCGGGCTTTGAAGCCGATTTTCAATCTTGGCGTCAGGCCATAAAAGCAGAGTCTGTCTATCATTTCTTCAACGAAATTATTCCAGTCTTTGAAAAACTCGGGAATGTTGACCTATCAGATAAGCTAGAAGAGATTTATAGTCTAGCAAGTCCTCAAGTGCAGATTGCTTCCAAGGGAGGTCTCTTGGAAATCCAGTTTGATTTTCAAGATATTGCCCAAGAGGAAATCGACCAAGCCATGCAGGCCTTGGTTGCCAATCGAGATTTTTATATTGATTCGTCTAATCAAGTCTACTTTTTTGATGAAGAAACCAAGAAAATTCGCCAAAATCTACAGGAGCTGGGGCAGTTTGAACTAAAAGATGGCTCCTTACAGACTCGGAAATCTTTGGCCTATAGTTTAGCTCATCTTTTTGAGGGGCGTGACCGTGTTTCTTTTTCACAAGAATTCCAGAATCTGGCTCATGATTTGACGCATCCAGAGGACTTCCCTAGACAAACAACTCAAGTTCAGGCTGACTTGCGAGATTATCAGGAAAAGGGAATCGGCTGGCTGCAAATGCTCCATCATTATGGTTTTGGTGGGATTTTGGCTGACGATATGGGACTTGGTAAAACCCTGCAGACCATTGCTTTTTTAACCAGTCAAGTGACAAAAGAAAGTCGGGTTTTGATTTTAGCGCCGTCAGGTTTGATCTACAACTGGGCAGATGAATTTAGAAAATTTGCCCCACAGTTGGATTTGGCTGTCGTTCATGGTTTGAAAGCTAGTCGTGGGGAGATTCTTGCCGAGTGCCATCAAATCTATGTGACGAGCTATGCTACCTTCCGTCAGGACAGTGATCTTTATCAGGGGATGGCCTTTGACTTCCTTTTCTTAGATGAAGCTCAGGTCATGAAAAATGCTCAGACCAAGATCGCTCAGAGTTTGCGCCAGTTTGTGGTGCCAGCAGTCTTTGCTTTGTCAGGTACGCCTATCGAAAATCATTTAGGAGAGTTGTGGTCTATCTTCCAAATTGTGCTTCCAGGGCTCTTGCCAAGTAAAAAGGAGTTTATGAAATTACCGGCTGACCGAGTCGCGCAGTTTATCAAGCCTTTCGTCATGAGGCGTAAGAAAGAAGAAGTTCTTACAGAACTGCCTGATCTGATCGAAGTCGTCTATAAAAATGAACTGGAAGACCAACAGAAGGCTATCTATCTAGCCCAGTTGCAACAGATGCGAGACCGCCTAGCGCAAGTGACAGATCAAGAATTCCAGAGAAGTCGGGTAGAAATCTTATCTGGACTCATGCGTTTGCGCCAGATCTGCGATACGCCTGCTCTCTTCATGGACGATTACCAAGGAGCTAGTGGTAAATTGGATAGTCTTCGAGATTTATTGCTACAAGTGGCTGATGGTGGGCATCGGGTCTTGATTTTCTCCCAGTTCAAAGGAATGTTGGAAAAAATCGAGCAAGAACTCCCAGACTTGGGCTTGACCTCCTTCAAAATCACAGGTTCAACTCCTGCTCATGACAGACAGGAGATGACCAAGGCCTTTAACCAAGGGGAAAGAGATGCCTTTCTCATCTCCCTTAAGGCGGGTGGTGTTGGTCTCAATCTAACGGGAGCTGATACGGTTATTTTGGTTGACCTTTGGTGGAATCCCGCTGTCGAAGCCCAGGCTATCGGACGTGCCCATCGTATGGGACAGGAGCAGAAGGTAGAGGTTTATCGCTTAATTACAAAAGGAACCATTGAAGAGAAAATCCAAGAACTTCAAGAACAAAAGAAACATTTGGTTTCCCAAGTTTTAGATGGTACGGAGTCGCGTGCGAGTCTCAGCCTGGCAGAAATTCGTGAAATTTTGGGAATTTCTGAAGCCAGCACTTGAAAAATCAAGACAATACGCTATAATGAAGTGTTGAAAGGAAATACAAAATGAAACAAGATCGATTTCCATTGGTGTCAGATGATGAGATCATGCTGACCAAAATGCCAGTCATGGACTTGTACGATGAGTCAGACTTTATTAGCAATATCAAAGGTGATTACCGCGATAAGAACCATTTGGAATGGTCTCCTATCAATGAGGAAGAAACCGTAGTTTCTCCAGTGGTTAACAAGGAGTCGAAGCCAAGCCCAGAACCTAAAAAAGTTGAAAAAACCTATGCTGAATTGGCTCGAGAAGAGGCGCGTGCGGACTTAAAGAAGAAACGTTCAGCCAAGTATTTGACTCAGGATGTTAGTCATACTAGACGACACAATGGTTCAACACTTGTTCGTCAAGGAAACCAACCAACAGCACCATTTCAAAAGGAAAATCCAGGTGAGTTTGCCAAATTTAGTAAAAACTTGAGCCAGTCTCACTATATCTTAGCTGAGGAGGTTGGCCAAGTGGCGAATCCAACTCCGAAAAACCAAACGGAAAAAGCTAAAAAGAACAACTACGATTTTCTAAAGAAGAGTCAAATCTATAATAAAAAGAATAAGCAAACAGAACAGGAACGTCAGGTTGCCCAAGAGTTGAATCTGACAAGAATTACTGAGTAGGGGAGAAAAGCATGTCAAACACATATCATTTTATTGGAATCAAGGGATCAGGGATGAGTGCCCTAGCCTTGATGTTGCACCAAATGGGACACAAGGTTCAAGGTTCAGATGTTGAAAAATATTACTTTACTCAACGTGGTCTAGAGCAGGCAGGGATTGCCATTCTTCCTTTTGATGAAAAGAACTTACAAGGTGATGTGGAGATTATCGCGGGAAACGCCTTCCGTCCAGATAACAACGTTGAAATCGCCTATGCGGACCAAAATGGCATCAGCTATAAACGTTATCACGAATTCCTCGGTAGCTTTATGCGCGACTTTGTCAGCATGGGAGTGGCAGGAGCACATGGAAAAACTTCAACAACAGGTATGTTGTCACACGTCTTGTCTCACATCACAGATACCAGCTTCTTGATTGGTGACGGGACAGGTCGTGGTTCAGCTAATGCTAAATATTTTGTCTTTGAATCTGACGAATATGAGCGTCATTTCATGCCTTACCACCCAGAATACTCTATCATCACCAACATTGACTTTGACCATCCAGACTATTTCACAAGTCTAGAGGATGTTTTCAATGCCTTTAACGACTATGCCAAACAAATTACCAAGGGTCTTTTTGTCTATGGTGAAGATGCAGAATTGCGTAAGATTACAGCCAATGCTCCGATTTATTATTATGGTTTTGAAGCTGAAGGCAATGACTTTGTAGCTAGTGACCTTCTTCGTTCAACAACTGGTTCAACCTTCACAGTTCATTTCCGTGGACAAGAATTGGGTCAATTCCACATCCCAACCTTTGGTCGTCACAATATCATGAATGCGACAGCCGTTATTGGTCTTCTTTACACAGCAGGCTTTGATTTGAACTTGGTGCGTGAACACTTGAAAACATTTGCTGGTGTTAAGCGTCGTTTCACTGAGAAAATTGTCAATGACACAGTGATTATCGATGATTTTGCCCACCATCCAACAGAAATCATTGCGACCTTGGATGCGGCTCGTCAAAAATACCCAAGCAAGGAAATCGTAGCAATCTTCCAACCGCATACCTTTACAAGAACCATTGCCTTGTTGGACGACTTTGCTCATGCTTTAAACCAAGCAGATGCTGTTTACCTAGCACAGATTTATGGGTCAGCTCGTGAAGTGGACCATGGTGATGTCAAGGTAGAAGACCTAGCCAATAAGATTGACAAGAAACATCAAGTGATCACTGTTGAAAATGTATCTCCACTCCTAGACCATGATAATGCTGTTTATGTCTTTATGGGAGCAGGAGACATCCAAACCTATGAATACTCATTTGAACGTCTCTTGTCTAACTTGACAAGCAATGTTCAATAGGATGTTCCCATGGAAATTCCAATTAAGATTATTCAGGCAAGTAAGTCTGATTTGGCTGAGATAGAGGCAATTCAAACTTCGTCTTTTCCAGCTGAACAGCAGCAACCTTCCCATATTTTAGAAGAAAGTATCCGTAAGTGTGCGGATACCTTTCTTCTAGCTAGGGATGAAAATCGACTTTTAGGCTATATTCTATCAAGTCCCCAGTCAGACAATCCGCAATGTCTAAAAATACATTCTTTAGTCATCGAGGCTGACCATCAGAGACAGGGCTTGGGAACACTTTTTCTTGCAGCCTTGAAAGAGGTGGCAGTTGAGCTGGATTACAAAGGGATTCGTTTGGAGAGTCCTGATGAGTTGCTTTCTTATTTTGAAATGAACGGTTTCATTGATGAAGAAACTTCCCTTTATGCAACTAGTCAGGGTTATAGTATGATTTGGTTTAATCCTTTTTATCTGGAGGCACAATGAAAATTAGACCAGCAAGATTAGAAGATTTGGATCGGATTGTCGAGATTGAACTAGAGAATTTCTCGGTAGAAGAAGCCATTCCTCTCTCGGTTTTTGAAGCGCATTTGCGAGAAATTCAGACCTCGTTTCTGGTTGCAGAAAAAGAGGGTAAGATTATTGGGTATATAGAAGGACCAGTTGGCCTCCAACGCCATCTGCAAGATCACTCTTTTACAGAAGAGATAGAAGATCATAGTCATGAGCCTGGTGGCTATATCTCTGTGACCTGTCTGTCTATTGCCAAGGAAGCACAGGGACTCGGACTGGGTCAGAAATTGCTAACAGCCTTGAAAGAACTGGCTCTTGAACACGAAAGAGAAGGTATTAATTTAACCTGTCATGACTATCTCATCGCCTACTATGAAAAGAATGGATTTGTCAATGAAGGTCTGTCTCAGTCAACCTTTGCAGGGGAAACCTGGTATGATATGGTCTGGGAAGCTAAAAAATAGGCTAGAAAAGCATGCTAGGTTGCTTTTCTTTCGTTTTTAAGATATAATATTATGGATTGTCAACGAGGAGGAAAAACTTTTGAGTGAAAAATCAAGAGAAGACGAAAAATTAAGCTTTAAAGAGCAGATTTTACGTGATTTAGAACGAGTTAAAAAACATGAAGAAGATCAGGAAGAAGTTAATTTAGCTTCAATAAAACCCCAACTTTCTTCTAAAAATGATCAGTCAATAGAAGATTTGATGGAAGATTCTCTATCAGCTGTAGAGGATATTATGAGAAACGCTCCTACCGTGCCGACTCACCCCAGCCAAGATTTACCAGCTTCTCCATCAGATGAGATAAAAAGAGAAACTCTTACTGTTCCAAGCCATCCAAGTCAAGATGTTCCTTCTTCTCCAGCAGAAGAGGCTGCAAGACAAGCTTCACTTACTCCTAGTCACCCGAGTCAAGAAGGACCTTCTACTCCATCAGCGGAAGGAGTATCAAGACCAACTCCAGGACCTGTTAGTCCTAGAAACGTAGAGAAGGAATTTAATGAAATCCCAACAAGGGTAGCTGTTTCTTATAAGACAGAAGGTCAGAGAGAGGTAAAAAGAGAAGTTCCTATTTCAAAACCAGTAGTGGAAAAGAAAGCTGTAGAAGAAATGCCTGCAACTCCACGTCGTAGCCGTCGTGAGACAGTTCAGCCTACTAAGAAGAAAAAATCAGGATTCAAGGCCTTCTTCATTTCTCTGCTGATTTTCCTAGGTTTGATTTCAGCAGGTGGTTACTTCGGTTATCAGTATGTTCAGTCATCTTTACAGCCTATAGATGCTTCATCTAAACAATATGTGACAGTGCAAATCCCAGAAGGAGCCAATGTTCAAACAATTGGTTCAACTCTTGAAAAGTCTGGCTTGATTAAACATGGAGTTATTTTTGCTTTTTATGCGAAATATAAAAATTATTCAGATTTGAAGTCTGGCTATTACAATTTGCAAAAGAGCATGAGTACAGAAGATATCATTCACGAACTACAAAAAGGTGGAACAGCTGAAGCTCAAGAACCTGCGCTTGCGAATTTAACAATTCCAGAAGGTTATACGATTGATCAAATTGCACAAGCAGTAGGTCAATTGCAAGGTGAATTCAAAGAGCCTTTGACAGCTGATGCTTTCTTGTCTAAAGTTCAAGATGACAACTTTATCAGTCAAGAAGTTGCCAAATATCCTAGTCTACTTGAAAGCTTGCCTACAAAGGAAAGTGGCGTTCGTTATCGTTTAGAAGGTTTCCTCTTCCCAGCTACTTACTCTATCAAGGAAAGTACAACGATTGAAAGCTTGATTGATGAGATGCTGGCAACCATGGACAAGACTTTGGCGCCTCATTATAGTGCGATTAAGTCTAAAAACTTGACAGTCAATGAATTGTTGACCATTGCTTCACTGGTCGAAAAAGAAGGTGCTAAGACTGAAGATCGTAAGTTGATTGCAGGTGTATTCTACAATCGCTTGAATCTTGGTATGCCACTTCAAAGCAATATTGCCATCTTGTATGCCCAAGGAAAACTTGGTCAGAAGATTAGTCTTGCTGATGATGCTGGAATTGATACGACAATTAATTCACCGTATAATGTTTATACTAAAGCTGGTTTGATGCCAGGTCCAGTAGATAGTCCAAGTTTGGATGCCATCGAGGCAAGTATTAATCAGACTAAGAGTGATAACTTATACTTTGTAGCTAATGTTACAGATGGCAAGGTCTATTATGCTGCTACCCAGGAAGAGCATGATCGTAATGTCGCTGAACATGTCAACAGCAAATTAAACCAAACAAACTAAAATTATGTGATGCTTCACATAATTTTCTTTAGAAAATATCATCAGAAGAAAGTTGAGAAAAATGGCAGAAAAAACATATCCTATGACCCTAGCGGAAAAGGAAAAACTTGAAAAAGAATTAGAAGAATTGAAATTGGTTCGCCGTCCAGAAGTGGTAGAACGCATTAAGATTGCCCGTTCATACGGTGACCTTTCTGAAAACAGTGAATACGAAGCAGCTAAGGATGAACAAGCATTTGTCGAAGGACAAATCTCTAGCTTAGAAACAAAAATCCGTTATGCTGAAATCGTCAATAGTGACTCAGTTGCTCAAGATGAAGTAGCGATTGGTAAAACAGTTACTATCCAAGAAATTGGTGAGGACGAAGAAGAAGTTTATATTATCGTAGGTTCAGCGGGTGCGGATGCCTTTGCAGGTAAGGTCTCAAATGAAAGCCCAATTGGACAAGCCTTGATTGGCAAGAAAACAGGTGACACAGCAACCATTGAAACACCTGTTGGTAGCTATGATGTAAAAATCTTGAAGGTTGAAAAAACAGCCTAAAAACAGAAAAAAGGAGTGGGGAGGCAGTGCGCTTCACTCACTCCTTTTTCCATTTTAAATTGAATTGGAGACGATATGAGTTCAAAGAAGAAAAAAAATAAGATGGAGCGTGGTCTGACCAATCGTCACGTACAGGTTATGGCCATTGCTGGAACAATCGGAACAGGACTTTTTTTGGGAGCAGGTCGCTCTATCAGCCTAACAGGTCCTTCTATTGTACTGATTTATATGATTACTGGGGCTTTTATGTTCCTCATGATGCGTGCGGTTGGGGAAATGCTCTACCAAGACCCTGAGCAACATACCTTTATCAACTTTATCACGCGCCATTTGGGTAAGGGTTGGGGTTATTTCTCGGTTTGGTCTTACTGGCTATCTGTTGTCTTTATCGGTATGGCGGAAATCACTGCTATCTCTCACTATGTTCAGTTTTGGTTTCCTAGCTGGCCCAGCTGGATGATTGAGATTGGGTTTTTGACCATTCTAGCCTTGGTCAATCTGATTGCGGTGAAGCTCTTTGGGGAAGTTGAGTTTTGGTTTGCTATGGTCAAGATTGTGGCTATTTTAGCTATGATTGCGACAGGAGTCTTTATGGTCTTGACAGGCTTTAAGACACCTCATGGAGTAGCAAGTTTAGCTAATATCGCCGACAATTTCTCCCTCTTCCCAAATGGTGGAGTGAACTTTGTTATGGCTTTCCAGATGGTTTTCTTTGCCTACCTCATGATTGAGTTTATCGGGGTAACGACTTCAGAAACAAAAAATCCACGCCAGGTCTTGCCAAAAGCCGTTAAGGAAATTCCTCTACGAATCGTCTTTTTCTATGGTGGAGCTCTCTTGGCCATTATGTCTATTATTCCATGGCGTGAACTTGCTTCAGCTGATTCTCCTTTTGTAACAGTATTTGAATTGGCCGGTATCAAGTGGGCAGCGGCCTTGATTAACTTCGTCGTTTTGACGTCAGCAGCATCTGCTCTTAACTCAACTCTTTATTCAACAGGACGTCATTTGTACCAGATTGCCCATGATTCGCCAAATCGCTTCCTAAAGGCAATTAAAGCAGATACTCTCTCTCGCCATAATGTGCCACAAAATGCTATTATTGCTTCAGCAATCTTGATTGCCCTAGCAGCCTTTATTAATGTCTTGCCAGGTGTTTCGGATGCCTTTGCCTTGATTACAGCATCATCATCAGGTGTTTATATTGCCATTTATATTTTGATTATGGTGGCTCACCTTAAATACCGCAAGTCACCAGACTTTATGGCGGATGGCTATCTCATGCCTCACTATCGTTTCTTAAATCCTTTGACCATGCTCTTCTTTGCCTTTGTCTTTGTAACCCTCTTTTTACAAGAGTCTACATTTGTAGGAGCAATCGGTTCAGCTATCTGGATTATCGGTTTCGGGATTTATAGCCAGTGGAAATTTAGAAAATAGATTAAGAACTCATCAACTCAGGTTGGTGAGTTTTTCCTTTAAAATAAAGATAAAAAAGCGCCAGAGTCTAAAGTGACTTTGGTGCTTTGAAGTTATAAACATTTTGCTCCAGACTGATGTTGTTAGTTATTCCTCATCTTCTGTAGGGAATGGAATACCAGTTTTATTCAGTCGTTGAACTTGTTGGATGAATGAATTTTTCATTGTAAACATATTTGCTAATGGGAAGAGGTCGTTTTGGGCATCAATGTAATGAAGAAGAGTATTAGCTCGTTCAATACCCTTTGGGTTATTTTGTCGAAGCAGATTGAAAACTTCGTACATGTTCACCAAAAATAGATTATAAAATGAAAATTGAGTGAAATTATCTTGAGTTAGTAATAATTTTAGTTTATAGATAAGTTTTTCTGCTTTCTCGTAATATCCACAACGAGAGTAAGCACTAATCAAATTGATCAATGGACTAACGTGGAGTATTGAATAATATGCACTTTTAGATTTTGAGTTTTCTAAATTCTTACTGATTACTTTTTCTAGGTACTCAAGAAACTTTTCTTCAAAAGGTAGATTTACTATATTAAACAGAGTGTCTAAAATGAGAAAATCATATGTATAGAAAGTTTCTAACCTAGAAATATAGTTTATTAGGTTGTCAATAGCTTCTAATTCATCAGGTGTAAATAGCTCTAATTTCTTTGAACTATTTGCTATGCGTATGAGCATAATATAATAGTCTAACGGCTTGCTCCAATCTTTTTTCCCTCCAAGTATTTTTCTAGCTTTTATAAAATCGTTGTTAACAATAGCTATCCAGATATCATATACTTTCTGGAAATTTTCTTTCTGAGTTTCAAATAATTCTTCGATATCAGAAGTTTCCACATTTAGTTTATTTAATAAATAAAAAAATGTATCAACTTTAACAGTAGCGAGTCCTTTTTCAAAACGACTGAGATTATTGGGGGTAATTGCATCACCAGCAGCCTCTTTGAGGCTCATATTGCGATCTTGACGGATTCTTTGAATGATTTCTCCATAGTGTTTCGATTCCATGACAGTCTCCTTAAGTATTATTGGTTTTATTATAACTTAAATTTCTCCATTTTTGAAAAAAACTATTGTTTTTAGTAGATTTTTTTTGAAAATCGGGGGGAGGGGATAAAATTCTACTATTTTCGGTAGAAATATCCAAAAAGGGGATTATTTACTGTATACTATACAAAAAAATAAAAAGGAGCCAATATGAAGAAAAAAGATATTTTATTAAGCGCTGGCTTAACAACTATTCTTGTTGGTGCTGGTGCTGTAAATACAACTGTCCATGCGGAAGAGGTTGATTCTGGTCAACCCAAGCCTACGGTGAAGACGACCCCTGTTCATGTTACTGTACAAGACGTTAAAAATGCTAAAGCTGATGTAGATAAGGCGCAAGCTGATGTCGACGCAAAACAAGGTACTGTTGACCAAGCAAAAGCTGACAAGGTAAAAGCTGATGACAAAATTGACTCAATCAATAAAGACATCGACACTGCTAATAACGCAAACAAAATTATCAATGCTCAAAACGATATTATCGCTAGCAAAACAGCTGACAAGACAAACGCAACAAACGATTTGAATACCGCTAAAGATGGTGAACGTGATGCGCATACAGCACTAGATAATGCTAACACCGCAAAAACAGAGGCTGATAATGCTCGTGACGCTAAGAAAGCTGATGTTGATACGAAACAAGCAGACCTTGACGCAATCACAGATGCTAACGTGCGTAAAAATATCACAAACACAACTGATAAAATTTCAAACGTTGATAATGATTTGAATGCGAAAGGTGCTCAAATCACAGCTACAGACGCTAAAATTGCTGCGAAACAAGGTGAAATCGATAGCTATAGAGTTAAAGTTATTTCAACTGATTTGAATCCGGATGAACGTAACCATACAGCTCACGACAACCTAGATGATTATGCGTATAACCATGGACCATATCGTAACAAACAAATGGAACCTGTCAATTTCCAAGGTGTGGACATTGTGGAAATTGATGCCACACAAGATATGATTGATTTCACGAATGCAGTAGCTGCTTATAACAAAGAACCATATGATCCGACAACTCGTAAGTATAAAGAACGACCAACATATCGTTATAAAGTAGATAACAAAGGTATTTCAGAAGCCTTTGCCAAATTGCTCAACCAACTACGCGTCAATAACGGCTTATTGGGTAATATAGTAGTTGACGATGAATATCTTGCATATGCGCAAAAACGCGCGAATGAAATGCAAAACACGGGCATTTTGAGTCATAACACAAACTTACAATCACCGAGTGACAAACCTCGCGTACAACCGGAAAATGATGTCGAAAACATTTCAGGCGGTGGTTATGGACAACTTTCAGGTCGTGACGGCGAGTATTTATTATTCTATCGAATTGTGACAAATGAAACATTAGCCTACGAAAGGTTACTAGGTTGGTATTCTGACTATAAAAATCTTCTAGGTAATAGCTATGGTCACCGTCGTAATTTGTTAGCCCCAATGGGTGGTAAAATGGGTCTAGCTATGTCCACAGTTAATGGTAAAGAAAAGACAACATACTTTACGTCTTTCAACGTGTTAGCGAGTACTGGTAACACTTATGGATGGGACGAAGATTATCAAATACTTTACCTAGTGACTAAAAGCGATTCCGAAATAAAATATCGGGCGAACGTCAGCTCATTCAACGAAGCAGATCCGATGCATCCAACTTTCTATGGTAAGACCATGAAATTCATTGCAGACACTCATTATGTGTTTGTTAAACGTCAAGTGATTGATGACCGACCAAAAATGCAAGCTGAGTTGGACGCATTGCAAGCTCAAAAAGCGACACAAGAACGCGAACGTGACGCCTTAGTTGCTAAGAAAGCAAACTTGACTCAAGAATTAGACGCATTAAATGCTCAATTGAACGATATTGCTACAGCGCGTACAGATGCAACCACAGCTCTAAATCAAGCAAAATCTGATTTGACAACACTGACAACAACCGCTCAAGATAAAGCAGATGCAGTTGTTCAAAAACAAGGTGAATTGGATATAGCAACAGCTCGCGTAAATGATGTAACAGAACGTATCAACGCAATTCAACGTGAAATCGATGCAGCAACAAGTAAACGTGATGACGCTATGCGTGTCAAAGCACAATTGCCACAATTGCGCGCAAGTCTAGCACAGGCAGAAGCTGACAAGACAAACGTGGAACAACGCATTACAGCGGCTGAACAAGACTTGTCGGATGCAAAAGCTCGATTGAGACGAGCACAAGCTGACCACAAACACAAGTCTGATATCTTTTCAATCGATAAGATGCTGAATGTATATACTGATGGTAACCGTGTCATTTCAGCAACGCCAAAAGTTGCCCCAACAGTAGATGAATTACCTGCATTGGATATCACATCTGATATCCCAAGTGATTTAAATACAAAACAAAATCCTGATGGTATCGGTGCGACACCAAAAGTAGCTCCGACAGTAGATGAATTACCAGTATTGGATATCACAGATGATATTCCGAGTGATTTGAATACGCAACAAAACCCAGATGGAATTGGTGCAACACCAAAAGATGCTCCAAAAGTGGATGAGTTACCAGAATTGGATCCAAGTGCTATCATTGATAAGCCATCAGATAAGCCATCAGATAAGCCATCAGATAAGCCATCAGATAAGCCATCAGATAAGCCAGCGGATAAACCAGCGGATAAACCAGCGGATAAACCAGCGGATAAGCCAACGGATAAGCCAGCGAATAAGCTAGCAGATAAACCAACGGATAAACCAGCGGACAAGCCATCAGATAAACCATCAGATAAGCCAGCGGACAAGCTAACGGATAAACCATCAGATAAGCCAGCGGACAAGCCAACGGATAAACCATCAGATAAGCCATCAGATAAACCAGCGGATAAGCCAGCGGACAAACCATCAGATAAATCATCAGACAAGCCAGCAGAACAACATGCGTTACCAAATACTGGAAGTCAAGTGAGCCTACTAGCTTTATTAGGATATGGCTTCTTGGCAGGATTAGGAATTGTTTTAAAGAAAAAAGAGGGATAAACATTGAAAAAGAAAGTTGCCTTTGTATTATCGTTAGCAACGAGCCTATTGCTTTTGGTGGCCTGTTCCTCAGCAGATGGAACTTATGTCTACCAAGGTAGTATGCCATTTATGGAAGAAGTAACCGTGACCATCCAAATCAAGGGTGATAAGGGACAAGTTCATACAAAAGGAAAAACAATTGGTTTCCTAACAGAGGGTAAGCAAACAGAGCAGACAGATGAGATGAAGGTCAACCAGAAAGAAAAGACCTTTGAATTGTCTTCAATGAAACTAGGTTATGAGATCAAAGGTGGAGAGCTGACCATTACTTCAGATCCGACTGGTATATTGGCTGGCAAATCTTTTAAAAAGAAATAAAGGAGGTATTATGTCCCAAAAAAGCATTTTAAGTGGCTTGTTATTGGCTGGCTCAGTCATTTTATTAGCAGCCTGTGGTCAACAGGCTAGTCAGACGAGTGGGGGAGAGTCAACTGACGCTACAGTCCAAACCAGTGCTTCAGAAGATAAAAAAGCTGAACAACCAAAGATTAATTACCATGTGGCTTATCAAAATGTTTTGGAATCTTATAAAGAGAGGGTTAAGACAGCACAGGCTAAACAAATGCCTCAGTCTTCCTCAGATGATAAAGAGGAATCTTATATTAATTCCATTTTATTTGATTATGATGGAATAGATATCGCTTATACTTTTTATGATATCAATAAGGATGGGAAAAAGGAATTACTGATTAAGCAAGATAAGATTTTACTTGGAATTTATTATCTGACTGATCAAGGAACTCTGCTAGTGAAGTCTGGTGGAGTTGCTGGAAGAGGTGGAGAACGTCGTATACTTATTCCTTATGAGAACGGTGCGATTTCTTATCTAAATTTCAATTCTCCTAGACCTGAGGCCATTGCTAAAACTTATCTCTTTGTAGATGGCCGTTACCAGGAAGCCAGTTCAGTTAACTATGATTTGAGAGAAACCAAGGACCCTTCAAGTTTACAAGGGCTAGATGGGATTAAAAAGATTGATTTGGAAGGCTTGAACTGGATGAGTTTTGATGATGCTTCAGCTAGTCGTCCCTTTATTGACCTAGAGGAGCAGGCTAAGGAACCTGGTGCTCACCTGGCTGAGATTTACCAGAAAAACTTCAGCAGTATCAAAGGAACTTGGAAGAATAACAATGGTGTAGAAGTCACTTTTGATGAAAATGGTTTTACAAATGGGTTAGTCTTGACTGACACAGTACCTAAGATTGTAAATAATATGGTTCGATTTGGTATGACCACAAGCAGTGGTGTTGGTGGTGCTTCGGTTATACTCATTCCAAAAGGAGTTGTACATCCAGATAATAATGTAGGTGATACTGTTTTCAAAGATGCATCAGACAGTAGCAAGGATCGTTTGTTAATTACCCAAAGTGTGGATACATTGTCCAATCCAAACGAATTTTATTATAAGGTTAGTGAATAAAAAGGAGAAATAGAAGATGAAACTAAAACATGTATTGACAGGATCAGTGATGGGGTTGAGCCTCGTAACAGCAGGAGTTATCACAACAAGTGTACTCCCTACAAGCAGTGTAGAAGCTGCAGAATACCGTAAGATTTATGCAGATGTAACTGCACAGATGGGACTAGATGGAAATTTGTACTTGGAAATTGTTGGAGATCGTCCTGATGTAACTGTTGCAACTGAGCAGTATAAGGCTGTTGAAATTTTAGAAGCTAATACAGGACGGGTAGTAAATCCAGAAACTTTCATTCTTACTAAACCAGTTACAAATGGGGAAGCTAAGAAAAATGTTGGTAGAGCAAAGTTTGGTTTATCTCTGCAAGGTGGGAAACCTTACCCAGATGGAACTTATTTGGTTTCGTTTAAGGATTGGACGCTTGCACACGAATCGGGTTACTTCACTTTAGTTGGAGCTATTAAATTGACAATTAAAGATGGAGAATTTGTTAAATACGAAAAAGTTAACTTAAAGCCAACAGCAACACCTGAGCCAAAAACTCCAGAACAACCAAGTGGAAAGAATGGTTGGGTAGGTCGTTCTTACTATCAAAATGGCCAAAAAGTTTTTAGCAAATGGATCTATGATTCACAGTATAAGTCATATTTCTATTTGAATGCTGCTGGTGAGTATGTAGAAAATGCTTGGGTAGGGAACTACTATCTCAAATCAGGTGGTTACATGGCTAAGAGTGAGTGGATTTATGATTCTAATTATGGATCTTACTATTACTTGACATCAGAAGGAAGCTATGCGCGTAATGCTTGGTCAGGAAGTTATTACCTCAAATCAAATGGTAAGATGGCTAAGAGCGAGTGGATTTATGACAATGATTACAAATCATATTACTATTTGACATCAGAAGGTAGCTACGCTCGTAACAAATGGGTGGGAGATTATTACCTTAAATCAAATGGTAAAATGGCTGTTAGCGAACGTACACCAGATGGTTACCGTGTAGATGGATCTGGTAAATGGATCAAATAATTCCATTTTGGTTATACAAAGGAGATTTTAAGTGGAAGAGTTGGAAAATAAGGTAAACGAAGAGACTTCAAATAACACAGAAGTTTCGGAGCAAGAGACAAGCGTTAAGCAGGAAAGTGAACATGCCAATCCTGTAGCTCCTGTCCCAAGTCAGTTAGGATTTGTGGATAAGGTAAAACACATCATTGAGACACGACGTAAGGAAACTCTTGGTGTACTGATTGCTCTTGGACTTACTATTATTGCTTTTGTAGGTTATAACTTTTATCAAGGGCAACCTAAAAGTTTAACAAAAGAAGTTAGGGTTGAATTTTCAGGTTATTCAGAGTCAGGAACCTTGACCTATAATGAAGAAGTGATTGCGGCTATGGTTAAGGAACTATCCTACAAAAAGGCTGGCTTTAATAAGGAACAAGCTCAAGCCCTTGCCCAGAATGATCCTGTAGCCTTATCAGCCTTGGCAACCAATCCACAATTAGCCTCAAAGGCTTCTCTAGCTAAGGCTATGATTAGTAGTGTCCGCTACGAGTTTGATAAGAAAAGTGAGTTAAAAAATGGGGATGAAGTGACTTTCACAGTCACAACGACTTCGCAAAACTCACCTGTTAAAGCTGAAAAGAAATCATTTAAGGTTGAAACACTGAAGGAATATGAAAAAGTTTCAAAAGAAGAACTCTTAAAACTAACTCCTTTAAGTTTTGAAGGTTTCAATGGCTATGGTCGAGTTTCTATTCCTAAAACAAAAGATGAGGAAGATATCTTCACTATTGATGGTAATTCTGATGCCAATGATTTGAAAAATGGAGATAACATCAAACTTGTGGTTCGTGACTACTATTTGACAAAATTGAAAAAAGAAGGGAAAGTACCTGCAGAAAAGAGTTTTGAAGTTCCAGTTTCAGGCCTAAAAGAGGTCAGTGAAATTAAGGAATTAAAGGATATTCTTAAGAAAATTGATGACTACAGTAAGTCTGAAAACAAGAATAATTCTTCATCTTCTTATACCCTAGAACCACAAGGAACATTCTTAGGAGTATTTTCATCAAGTAACAGTGCTTATGAAAATGTAATTGTTATAAGTATTCTCTATAAGGTCACTGAGACCAAATCTGATGGATCTAAAGATACTAATTATAAAGATTATAGTTATGCTGCAGGAGTCAAAAAAGATGGCAGTGTAGATATGGATAAGCTAGAGAAAGCCCAGTTTAATACTACGACAGATTTAGAAGGGTTGAAGTCCTATTTATCGAATTATAAATTAAAAGAATATAAGCAGTGATAGTATTAAATTTGAAACTCATCAACTCAGATTGGTGGGTTTTTGCTAATTTGACAGTCTATTGAAATAAGGCTATAATCAAGCTGTATCAGTTTTCGAGGAGGTTTGGATGTACTTTAGATTGGAAAATAAGGAATCCCAGAAGGCGCAAGAAATAGGGAATTTGATTCGTGCTTATAACCGTTCCAAAAGAGAAGAGGCTGAGAGTGAGCCATTGAATCTTTATGTTGAAGATGAAAAAGGCAATCTTCTGGCAGGCTTGGTAGCTGAGACTTTCGGAAATTGGCTAGAAATCGAGTATTTATTTGTAAAAGAGGAACTGAGAGGGCAAGGAATCGGTTCAAAGCTATTGCAGCAAGCAGAAACTGAAGCTAAGAATCGAAACTGTCGTTTTGCTTTTGTCAATACCTACCAGTTTCAAGCTCCAGATTTTTATAAAAGGCATGGCTACAAAGAAGTCTTTACCTTACAAGACTATCCCTATATTGGGCAAAGATATTATTACCAAAAGGATTTGTGACCTAGACTTCTATCCTTTGAAGAGGAGCTTAGCTAAGTATCAAATAAGAACGAATACTCTTTATCATGTAAGATGATAGAGAGTTTTTTTGTTAATAAAATATTACAAAATGACATTTATATATTGCATTAAGTTAGATATATGGTATAATATTTTTAAAAGAAGCGCAACTTTTTAAAATGTTGAAGGAGGACGCTAGTGACTAAAAATTTAAAATTAAAATTAGCTCGGGTGGAGCGTGATTTAACACAAGGGGATTTGGCAGAAGCTGTAGGTGTTACTAGGCAGACTATAGGTCTGATTGAAGCTGGGAAATACAATCCTAGTCTCTCCCTCTGCCAGTCTATTTGCAGATGCTTAGGCAAAACTTTAGATCAATTATTTTGGGAGGAAGAAGATGAAAAATAGAAAGAAACTTGTGATTAAAGATGAACGTACGGAAAAATTGGACGGAAACATTTCAGGAGAAATTCTCTTGGGAATTTGCCTATTTTTGGCACTGGAAATTTTTGCCAAAGTTTATATTTTCAATTTAACACTTTTGTCCTATTTACCAGAATTACTTTTATTGATTGGAGTCGGTTTGTATGCCATTATTCGCCGCATGTATGTTGGAATTGACATTCGAGATATTGTTGAGAATACTGGAAAAGAAAGAATTTTATCTGCTTTGGGATTCTCTATAGTGATTTTATTGATTGATATCGTTGGCAATCGCGAGGAACTGGTCAATCTATTGACTTGGAAGTACTCCCTAAAAGTGGTTCTAGCAGTTATCATCTATCTCGTTGGGAGTTTTTCTATGGATAGAGTTATCCTATACTTGAATCGCAGAAATCAGCAAGTTTGGGAGGAAGAAGATGGTAAATAAATTCATTCATTATCAATTACTTGACGAAAGAGAAGAACAACTAATCAATAAAGCTGGGGCAGAGTCTTTTTCACTCTTTATTGGGCTTGTACTTCTAAGCTATTTGGTGGCAGTGTTGGCTCCATCTCTTTTTAATTCGAATTTTCTAGTCTATACTCTGATAGTAGGAATTTTCTTCTTTTTCAATCGTGCCCGTTATCTGGGAGTGACCTACTATAGTCGTTTTCATTTTACGATTTTGGGTTGTTTTTTCCTAACCTTGGCGATTACGGCTCTTTTGATGTTGCAGAATTATCAATTCAATATAGAAATTTATCAGCACAATCCTTTGAACCTTAAATACCTATCTGCTTGGGCAATTACTTATGTCATTTACCTTCCTTGGGTTTTTATCGGCAATCTTGGTCTGAAGAGCTATGGAGAATGGGCTCAGAAAAAATTTGAACAAGATATGGATGAACTGGAGAGTGGAGAATAGCTTGTTACTCTTTTCTCAATCCAGCTAAAATGTGATATAATAGTACTAATTTATTGGAATACATGAAAGTTTTTGAAAATTTTTATGGGTTTCTAGTTAAGGAAGTAGGAAAAGTATGTATCCAGATGATAGTTTGACATTGCACACGGACTTGTACCAGATCAACATGATGCAGGTTTACTTTGACCAAGGAATTCACAATAAAAAGGCGGTCTTTGAGGTGTATTTCCGCCAACAGCCTTTTAAGAATGGCTATGCAGTTTTTGCAGGTTTGGAAAGAATTGTGAATTATCTAGAAGACTTGCGTTTTTCAGATAGTGATATTGCCTATTTGGAGTCGCTTGGTTATCATGGGGCATTCTTGGACTATCTCCGCAATTTCAAGTTGGAGTTGACCGTTCGTTCTGCCCAAGAAGGAGACTTGGTTTTTGCTAATGAACCGATTGTACAGGTGGAAGGCCCTCTAGCTCAATGTCAGTTGGTTGAAACGGCTCTTTTGAACATCGTCAACTACCAGACCTTGGTGGCGACTAAGGCAGCTCGTATTCGTTCAGTCATTGAGGATGAGCCTTTGATGGAGTTTGGGACACGTCGGGCGCAAGAAATGGATGCAGCTATCTGGGGAACACGCGCAGCGGTGATTGGTGGTGCCAATGGGACCAGCAACGTGCGTGCTGGTAAACTCTTTGACATTCCTGTCTTGGGTACTCATGCTCATGCCTTAGTACAGGTTTATGGTAACGACTATGAGGCCTTTAAGGCTTACGCTGCGACCCACAAGAATTGTGTCTTTCTTGTGGATACCTATGACACCCTTCGTATCGGTGTGCCAGCTGCTATTCAGGTGGCGCGTGAGCTGGGTGACCAGATTAACTTTATGGGTGTGCGGATTGACTCTGGGGATATTGCCTACATTTCTAAGAAAGTCCGTCAGCAATTGGACGAGGCTGGATTTACAGAGGCTAAGATTTATGCTTCTAATGATTTGGATGAAAATACCATCCTCAACCTCAAGATGCAAAAGGCCAAGATTGATGTCTGGGGTGTGGGAACCAAGCTGATTACAGCCTATGATCAGCCAGCTCTTGGGGCAGTTTATAAGATTGTTGCAATTGAAGATGAAAATGGCCAGATGCGCAATACCATCAAGCTGTCAAATAATGCTGAAAAAGTGTCTACGCCAGGTAAGAAGCAGGTGTGGCGCATTACCAGTCGTGAAAAAGGCAAGTCAGAGGGTGACTACATCACTTATGATGGTGTTGATGTGAGTGACATGACAGAAATCAAGATGTTCCATCCGACCTATACTTATATCAAGAAGACAGTTCGTAATTTTGACGCTGTTCCTCTCTTAGTGGATATCTTCAAAGACGGAAAATTGATTTACAGCTTGCCTAGTTTGACTGAGATTCAGGACTATGCTCGTAAGGAATTTGACAAGCTTTGGGATGAGTATAAGCGTGTTCTCAATCCTCAGCACTATCCAGTGGATTTGGCGCGTGATGTATGGCAAGATAAGATGGACTTGATTGACAAAATGCGTAAGGAAGCCCTTGGTGAAGGAGAAGAAGAATGAGTTTGCAAGAAACGATTATCCAAGAGCTGGGTGTCAAACCAGTGATTGATGCCCAGGAAGAAATCCGTCGTTCCATTGATTTCTTAAAAAGATACTTGAAAAAACACCCCTTCCTTAAAACTTTTGTACTAGGGATTTCTGGAGGGCAGGACTCGACTTTAGCAGGACGTTTAGCTCAATTAGCTATGGAAGAACTGCGAGCAGAGACAGGGGATGATAGCTACAAATTTATTGCTGTCCGCCTGCCTTATGGAGTACAAGCCGATGAAGAAGATGCTCAAAAAGCCCTAGCATTCATCCAGCCAGATGTCAGCTTGGTTGTGAATATCAAGGAATCAGCTGATGCCATGACGGCAGCAGTTGAAGCGACAGGTAGTTCTGTTTCAGACTTTAACAAGGGCAATATCAAGGCACGTTGCCGTATGATTGCTCAGTATGCCCTTGCTGGTTCCCATAGCGGAGCGGTCATTGGAACAGACCATGCTGCGGAAAATATCACAGGTTTCTTTACCAAGTTTGGTGACGGTGGTGCGGATATTCTCCCTCTTTATCGTCTCAATAAGCGTCAAGGAAAACAACTCTTGAAGGAACTTGGTGCAGACCCAGCCCTTTATGAAAAAATCCCAACAGCAGACCTAGAAGAAGACAAACCAGGTCTGGCTGACGAAGTTGCACTTGGAGTCACTTATGAAGAGATTGACGACTACCTAGAAGGCAAAACAATCAGCCCAGAAGCCCAAACGACTATCGAAAACTGGTGGCACAAAGGTCAACATAAACGCCACCTACCAATCACCGTATTTGATGATTTTTGGGAGTGAAAACCTCCACTGGAGGTTTTCAGCCCGAGCCTAGAAATGAGAAAGCGAAGAAGATCCGGGGGACCTTTTTACCCCGAGTTTAGAAATAAGAAAATGAGGAACCTCCAGTGGAGGTTTTTACGCCGAGCATGGAAACAAGTAAGCGAGGAAGGTCCGTGGGACCTTTTTAGATTATTGTCTTGAGATTCGAAAGCAAAACAAATTTCAATGGTGACTGGATAGAGAATCATCTATTAGAAAGCGAGGTAGCGTCATGAAAGCAATCGGTACGCAAATCTTGCAGACAGACCGTTTAATTTTGAGACGATTTGTGGAGAGTGATGCAGAAGCTATGTTTCAGAATTGGGCTTCATCTGCTGAGAATCTGACCTATGTCACCTGGGAACCTCATCCTGATGTCGAGGTGACTCGAAACTCGATTCGTAATTGGGTTGCCTCCTATACAAATCCCAACTATTACAAATGGGCTATCTGTCTCAAAGAAAATCCTGAGCAAGTGATAGGAGATATCAGCATCGTTGAAATGGATGAGAACGATTCTTTTTGTGAAATTGGCTATGTTTTAGGCAAGGCTTACTGGGGACTTGGGATGATGACAGAGGCCTTAAAAGCTGTCTTAGATTTTTGTTTTACTCAATCAGGCTTTCAAAAAGTTAGAGCACGATATGCCAGTCTCAATCCAGCTTCAGGTTGTGTCATGGAGAAGGCTGGAATGTCCTATCTAAAGACTATTACCAATGGTGTGGAGAGAAAAGGCTATCTTGCGGATCTTATTTATTATCAGATAAGTAGGGAAGACTGTTAAGCTTAAAATTTATTGCTTATCCACTGTTCTTATTTTTTTCATTTATCCTTTCTTTTCCGAATAAATAGATAGAGTCAGTGAATCTAGTAAAACTAGATTTAATA
>NZ_AICU01000006.1:0-1603 GCF_000257865.1 Streptococcus mitis SK575
GAGTCCACTGAAAAAATAGGTCTCTTACTTTTAATGAAATGAAAACCGAGGAATCTCTCGTTAATTTGAGCGAGTTCCTCGGTTATTTTGTATTTATTAAGGTCATAATTCGTTTCATATTGACCACGAAAATGGTTGTTGCTGCCTGTAACTCCATGCTGAAAAGACCCGATGCTCTCGCGACATCAAAGCCATGTCTCTGTTTTAGTTCGGCATTCTTTGCTTCGATTTTATAGCGATGTCTGGCCATTTCTTTAAAATAAGGTGTTTCCTGAAATTTCTTCTGGAAAAGATGGTCGTCACTCTTAATGGCTATTGAATAAGTTTTAGACTTTGCCCCCTCCTTATAACATCCTTCCTTGGAAAGGCAACTCTTGCACTTCTCAATGTCAAAGTAATGAGTGACAACTTGATTCTTATTTTGATATTTTTTCCCTGTCCTTGCTTTGCGAACAGCCATGTGTCCTTCTGGACAGACAAATAGCCCTGCATCTTTATTAAATTCAAACGCATCCTCTTCTTTACGGTAACCTTTTGAAACTGAAGGGTTCAGTTTTGAAACCAAATGAATCTTTTCTTTGCGAGCTAGTTGAATGTTGTCCTTTCCTGAATAAGCCGCATCACCAATAATAGTTTCGATGTCCAGACTATTTTCCTTTGTTTTGGCATATAATTCAGGTAAATATTTCCCATCGCTTTGTTCGCCAGAAGTGACCACACAAGCAGTAATAATCCGTTCATCCGTCATAGCGATATGACTTTTATATCCATAGAAAGAGGTGTCGGCTGTCTTATGTCCGAGCCTAGCCTCCTCCTTAACAGAAGCTTCCAAATGTTCTAAGTCGTCCTCGACAGCCTCTTTTAGGTAATTGAACTTTTGAGAAACAGCCGGTAGGGCTAAGAGTTCCTCGTATTTTTCAACCACAGCCATTAACTCCTCTGTATAGGTCAACTCTGCTTCGAGGTTATCTTCTTGAGGTTTCTTTGGAAATTCTATTTTGATATCTTCTGAATGTTGATAAATTGTTTTACGTAAAGCTTTTGAACGCTCTCTAAGGATTTCTTGGGGTTTCTTATGATTATAATGAGATTTGGTGTGAGTGGCATCCACAATGAGGATTTTACTCTTAATTAAGTTATGTTCGAGTGCAATTTGAACAGACTTCTGAATCAATACATCAAGCAGTTTGTTATCTTTAATTCTTAGCTTTCTAAATTTTGTCAGAGAGGATGGCTCGATAACAGAATCTTCAGGAGCTAGACCAAGAAAAAATTTAAAGGCCATATCTGACAAGGAACGTCCTACCACATCTACATCTGATAACTTATAAATATCTTTTAACAAGAGATATTTGAACATCATAATCGGTGAATAAGCTTTACGCCCAAAATCGGGACGATAATTCTTTTCTAGTTCATCATAAATAAAGCTAAAATCACAGAGTTCAGTTAGCTGACGTAAAAAGTGGGTTTTAGGAACCACGATATCATACAAACTAGAATAAGGACTGACATCCATAGTTAACTGATTATCAAGCATCATCTCACCTCATCTCTAGTATAACAAAAAAGCCATCAATTTAATGACTTTTTCAGTAGGCTC
>NZ_AICU01000007.1:0-75482 GCF_000257865.1 Streptococcus mitis SK575
TGCACGTAATCTAGGTATCGAACGTTCGAAAGGAGAATATATCACCTTTATTGATTCGGATGATTGGGTAGATTCTGAATATTTAGAAGTACTGTATAGAGCTTTGATAGAAGAACAAGCAGATATAGCTATCTCTACTTATAAACAATTCAATATGGATGATAATTGTTATTATGTGCATTCTTATCAAAGAGGATATGACAGAAAAGTGTTTACAAATAAAGAATTGATTGCTTCTTTATCATCACTAGAACAGTATGATAGTACGTATGTCTTTGTTAGTTGTAAGTTAGTTTCGAGAGAATTATTAAAATATAATTACTTTAATTGTTCTACTGGTTACGGAGAAGATATGGAGTTTTGGTATAAACTATATCTGACCTCTAGAAAAATTGTCTATGAAAATAAAGATACCTATATTTATAGAACCAATAACGATGATTCAAGACATTTTGAAGAAGAAAAAATTCGTGGTTATATTCAGCAGCGATTAAATTTCATTGCAATAATTGCTGCTAGAGGAATGAATATCAGGACTCATGTAGATAATTGTATTAAATATTTATATTTTTTAGAGAGAAAATTGTTAGATGAAGAAGTTCAGTTTGCTGAAATGCTGATGTGGGTAAGAGAAATTATATTTTTATTAGAAGGGGAATAAAAATGTTCAGTCAAGAATTAATCAGTATTGTAGTTCCTATCTATAATGTTGAAAATTATTTGAGACAGTGTCTAGATAGTATTATGAGTCAGACTTATCAAAATTTTGAGTGTTTATTAATAAATGACGGTTCTCCAGATAATTCTGCTGATATTTGTAGAGAGTATGTTTCTAAAGATTCTCGTTTCAGTTATTTTGAAAAGGAAAATGGTGGAGTTTCTTCAGCACGTAACTTCGGTATTGAATGTTCAAAAGGGCAATATATCACCTTTATAGATTCGGATGATTGGGTAGATTCGGATCATTTAGAAGTGCTATATAGAGCTTTGATAGATGAAAAGGCAGATATAGCTATCTCTACTTATAAGCAATTTAATATGGAGGATAATTGTTATTATGTGCATTCTTATCAAAGAGGATATGAAAAACGAATTTTTGAACAATATCAGTTGATTGAGGAATTACCTGTTTTAGAGCGGTATGACCAATCTTATGGCTTAACGTTTGGGAAAATAATATCAAAAAAGGCTTTGGGAATAATTCGGTTTAATGAGTATACTACTTTATGTGAAGATATGGAATTTTGGTATAAATTATATCTAATTTCTGATAAAATTGTATATGTAAACAAAGATACTTATAATTATAGGAAGTATGGAAATGCTAGTTTAAAATATATTGATGCGAAGAACAAGTATAGTGATATCCAACAACGGTTAAGTTTTATTTCTATTTTAGCTACTAATGGTAGAAATATACGAGGTTATATAGAGAATTTGCTTATTCACTTAGAAATTAGTCTAGATGAATTAAAAAATAGTAACCAAGAATCAGATGCAACTTATAGATGGCTTGAGGAGATACTGTTTTTATTTAAGGTAGCTGAGTAGAGTGAGTGAACAGAGGAAAAGTTTATTTTGGTCATACATCTAAATCATTTATATAAGTCAAAATGCTTTCAATTATTGATAATTGTATATTGAAATACAGAAAATCATGAGGAAGAAATTTTAAAAAATACTAGTTTAATTATTTTTTTATTCTATTATAAATTTTTATGACTACAGTCGTGGTTTATTATCCTTTATTAAGCAATGACACCTAGAAATTTAAATTTGTTGTTGCACCTTAAACACAACGAAAGGAATCAATTAGAAATATGAAAATCCATATTACCAATTTATATGGAATGGCTAGAGAAAGTACAGCAACCATTGCTCAAAATGCTGTTCAAAAGATAGCTAGTCAACTAGGATTTAGAGAGTTAGGGATTTATTTTTACCATGCATCAGCTGAAACTGTAGAAGAGAGAAGTAGAAGATTAGACGGAATTCTAGCAAGTGTTTCAATGGGAGATGTAGTGGTTTTTCAGACTCCAACTTGGAATGGTATAGAGTTTGAAAGAGAATTTTTAAGTAAGTTGAAACTTCTCAATGTGAAAATTATTATATTTGTTCATGATGTGATTCCCCTGATGTTTAAAGCAAATGAATTTCTGATGCAGGATTACATCAATCTATACAACATGGCAGATAGTATCATCTTACCATCAGAAGCTATGAAAGAGAAACTGCTTCAAAATGGCCTGAATGTTAAAAAAATTATTTTTCAAAGAATGTGGGATCATCCTCATGATTTGGACTTACATGAACCTAGATTTAAAAAAGAAATCTATTTTGCAGGGAATTTAAGCCGTTTTCCAGAATTAAAAATTTGGGAGGGAACAGTTCCCCTAACTGTATTTTCAAATGAAGAACAGCTTTCTTTATCGCATCAAGTTCATATTGCGGGTTGGAAGACTGATGAAGAAATGCTCCTAGAGTTATCAAGAGGCGGATTTGGACTAGTTTGGACTACACATCAAAATGAGGAACAAAATATAGAGTATTACAGTATGAATGTTTCTTATAAGTTGAGTACTTATTTAGCTGCAGGCATTCCTGTTATTATTCCTGCTACCTTGTCTAACTCGGACTTTATAGTAGAGCAAGGATTGGGCTTTGTAGTTGATAACTTAGAGGAAGCAAGCCATTTGGTGGAACAACTATCAGAAGAAGCCTATCTTCAAATGTCTAGTAGAGTAGGTTATTTTTCCTTTTTACTAAGTCAAGGTTTTTTTGCAAAACAATTTTTATTGCAAGCAGTTTTTGAATTAGGAATTAGCCACAATCAACAATCACGAGGTATCCAACTATTGACAGTTACAAATAGTCAGGATTTGGAACAAATTGAATACCTAGTAGAACAACTTCCTGAATGTGATTTTAGCATTGCTGCTAGAACTCTTATGGGACCACGTTTGACAAACTTGGCCGAGAAAGAAAATGTCTATCTATATCCGGCCTCAGATTCAGAAAAGATTGACAAACTACTAGACAAGACTGATCTATATTTGGATATTAACTATGGTGGGGAAGTAGATGGTGTATTTAATGGCTTGTTAGAAAAAAATATTCCTAGCTTTGCCTTTTATAAAACACAAAATGGGGAAAAAGGACAGTATCTCTTTTCTATCAAAAATGTTGATACTATGGTAGCTGCAATTAGGAACTATGCTGAAACAAAACAATTGCCCAATAAACCATTTGATTTTGAAGTGCAGACCATAGATGAAACGCTGGATTATATTCTGGAGCATCAATCTTCAATAGCTCGCTTTGGTGATGGCGAGGCTGCAATCATGCTAGGACAATCTATTAATTATCAGAAATCTGATTCTAAACTTGCAGAAGAATTGAAATTTATTTTTAATCAAGAAAGTAGTCCTACATTAGTCATTGGTTTACAAGAGGGGTTAAAAAATCGTTTCTCTTTTGTTCCAGATGCCTTGGCATTTTGGAGACAATATTTAGAGGATTATGAGGAATTTTATCTAGAGTATTGTAAAAATTCTTGGTACGGCTCAACTTTTATTTCCAGACCTTATATTGATTTTTTAGATAAATCAAAAGCAAAATCTCAATTTGAAAAGTTGAAAAAACTATGGGAAGGAAGAGACATCCTTATCGTAGAAGGATATGCTTCTAGATCTGGGGTAGGAAATGATTTATTTGATGGCGCCAATAGTATCAAGCGAATTATTTGCCCATCTCGACATGCCTATGATAAGAAAGATGAGATAATGGAAGCAATAATGAACCATGCTGATGGACGTTTAGTTTTGTTAATGCTAGGTCCTACAGCTAAGGTTTTAGCCTATCAACTTGCAAATAAGGGTATGCAGGCAATTGATATCGGACATGTTGATTCTGAGTATGAGTGGATGCAGATGGGAGCTGAAAATAAGGTTTTATTATACAACAAGCATACTGCAGAGTTTAATCTAGATACAGAAATAGAATTAGTAGATGATGAAGTATATTTGAGTCAGGTTGTTGTAGACTTGAGTGCAGAATAGTATTAATCATGGGATTTCGGAGGAGAAATGACATCAGATAGAATTGCAATCGTTTTGATTGCTGATCAAGCTTATACAGAACAATTGACTGTGACCATGAAATCCATCATGTATCACAATAAATCAGTCGATTTTTATATCATCAATCAAGGTATTATGCCAGATTGGTTTAGAAAAATGAGACGTATAGTGAGAAATTTGGGAGGGGAACTTTACAATATTCCCTTTGATATGGGATTGATTTCAGATGAGTGGAGAACGCAAAATCATATTAGTCCGATTGCCTATGCTAAGTATTTTATTCCTCGTCTTGTTGATAGGGAGAGAGTGCTTTATCTAGATACAGATATTATTGTTAATGGTAGCTTAACCTCTTTTTTCTTAACAGATTTAAAAGGCTTTCCAGTAGCTGCTGTACGTGATGTGGATGGTAGTTTTAATACCGGTGTCATGCTTATTGATAATCTACAATGGAAGGATTTATCTGTTTCGGATCAATGTTTAGAGTTATCTGAAGGTAAGAAAAGCGAACATTGGGAATTGGAACATTTTAACGGAGATCAAACGATATTGAACTCTGTTTTTCAGGATAATTGGTTAGAGTTGGATAAGCGGTTTAATGTTCAGGTAGGTTATGATTTGGTTGCTTTTTATAATCATTGGACAGAACATTTTAATCTAGAGGATGAACCACTTGTGATTCATTATACAACTAATAGAAAACCATGGAATAGTTCAGTTTCTTACAGATTTCGTGAAAAATGGTGGGAATTTTATAATTTAGAGCTTTCTCAGGTATTAGCCCATCATCTAGGTGAATTTTCTTTAAAAAAAGAAAAGCAAGGATTGGATTTCTTTACCTTAACAGGAACAGAACAATTTGAAGGAATTGAACATTTAGTAACTACCTTTCCAGAACATCGCTTCCATATAGCTACTTACACTCCAGTAGGTTCATATCTGAATGGTTTAGGACAGTTAGATAATGTCTATTTACATCCAGAGTGCACTACAGCTACCTTGGAAGAATTATTTAAGGATATTGATGCTTATCTGAATATTAATTATGGGGATATAGATGAAGCTATTTTTACAAGAATGGAGCAACTAAAGAAACCTATTTTTTCATTCTATGCTACGCATAAGGGAAAGGTAGATCAGTATTTATTTCTGAGAAAAGAAATTGAAAAGCTTGACGATGCTATTCGTTTACTTTCTGAAGTTGGAGTAGATAGATTTAGTCAAGTATTTAAACAAGAAGAATTATTTGATATTTCAGTCATGTCCATAGATGAAACCTTGGATGAACTGATGAAAACGGAGAAGTCCTTGGTTCGATTTGGGGATGGTGAATTCAACCTGATAAATGGAAAAAGTATCGCATATCAGGAGTATCAAGAAGATTTAGCTCAAGAAATGAGAGAAATATTGTTACATGCAGGCGAGATAGAAAATAAAGTATTAATTTGTTTACCGGAGATTTTTGAGATATTTAAGGGACATTTTCTCCAAAATGAAGATTCAGAAAAATTTTGGAAACAAGTTTTGGATGATTATGGCAGATTTTTCCAAGAGACTTGTCAGACCAAAGGATATGGTTCGACCTGGATTTCAAGACTCTATATTGATAATAAAGATAAGAGTCATGCTGTTACTCAATTTGAAAAGCTCAAATCTTTATTTGAGTATAAAGATATACTCATTGTTGAGGGAGCAACTACGCGATCAGGAGTTGGTAATGACTTGTTTAACAAAGCTCTCTCCATAAAACGCATTATTTGCCCTTCCCACCATGCTTTTTCTAAAGTAGATGCTATTCAGCAAGCCATTTTAGATCATGCGAAAGGACGACTAATTTTACTAATGCTTGGGCCAACAGCTAAAATATTGGCTTATCGCTTATCTCAATTAGGGTATCGTACCTTAGATCTTGGACATATTGATCCAGAGTATGAATGGATGAAAATGGGAGCAGAGACAAAGGTACAACTAAAATATAAGCATACAGCAGAATTTAATTTTGATCAGGGAATTGAATTTGTAGAGGATGAAGATTATAATAGTCAAATTGTTGTAGATTTGTCTAAGTAGAAAGGTGTAAATATATGAATTTTCCATTAATATCAATTATTATCCCTGTCTATAATGTTGAAGCATACATAGAACATTGTATTCATAATATTTTATCGCAGACTTATAGTAATTTGGAAATTATTATTGTGAATGATGGTAGTCCAGATGACAGTATAAAGATTGCAAAAGAGTTGACAAAAGATGATCCGCGTTTTATCTATATTGATAAGGAAAATGGCGGACAGTCGGATGCACGTAATGTAGGTTTAGATTGTGCTAGTGGAGACTATATCTTTTTCTGTGATCCAGACGACTTTATGTTTGAAAAAAGCATCGAAAATTTATACTATGCTAGTATTTTGACAAATGCTGATATGGTAGTAGGATCATTTTGCCACTTTAAAGAAGGAGTGTTTTATTTGTATAATCCAGATAAAGATGGGGAAATGTTATCTCGTATATCAGCAAAAGAGGCTATTGAAGGTATGGATAGTATGGAAGATTACCCATTCCTTCGCTATTCGGCTGTATGGGGTAAGTTGTTTAAAAAGAATTTGTTTGAAACCATTCGTTTTCCTAAAGGGAAATATGCGGAAGATCAATTTATTATGTGGAGATTATATCTTGCAAGTGATGTGATTGTTCGCTATCAGTCAGATGTCTATGCATATAGAGTAAATTATAAGGGATTGACGCAAAATTATAATCTATCTCACTTGGATTTTATTGAAGCGATTGAGGAGCGTATTCATACCTTAATGGAGATGCCAGAATTAGATTATCCTATGGAATTGGCATTTAATCAGTATAAATTTGCTTTGAAGAGAAATCTTTCTATGTTGGAAGGGAAAGGTTTTATTAAAGAAGAAGCGGAATTACGAGAAAAAGTGGAATATGCTGATAAAGGGGAGTACCTATTTTTAAAAAATATTAGAGAGTAAGATATGGAAAATCAATTAATTAGTATTATTGTGCCGGTTTATAACGTTGAAGAGTATCTTAAACAATGTTTGGATAGCATTTTAGAGCAGACGTTTAGCGATTATGAAGTTATTTTGGTAAATGATGGTTCGACAGATAACTCAGGTTTAATTTGTCAAGAATACGCTGAAAAAGATTCACGTATTCGTTATTTTGAAAAAGAAAATGGTGGTCTTTCGGATGCTCGAAATTATGGAATTGAACAGGCGCAGGGAGAATACCTTACTTTTGTTGATTCGGATGATTTTTTAGATAAAATGCATCTGAATGTTCTTTATACTGCATTAGTAAGCAATAATGTAGATATCTCTATCGTAAACTATGCTAATTATCAGACCTCTAATGCTACTTTCTATCTTCATACATTTGGAGAGTACTATGAAAAAAATTATAGTTCAGAAGAATTATTAGATAATTTAGCTATTCTTGAAAGAAATGATTTGTCGTTTTCTACTATATGGGGAAAATTGTACAAGAGGAGTGTATTTTCATTTTTACGCTTCCCCAAAGGTGTTATAGGTGAAGATGTTGCATTAATCTATAAAATTTACACTCAAGTAGACAAAATTGTATATGCTCACAAAGACACTTATATTTATAGAGAAAATGACTCTGGAATAACTAAGAGCAAGATTTATCCTTTAGTCACTGCTCAACTAAATCATATAGCAGAACGTTTAGCTCTTTTAGCTATTATGGGATATGATGTGACGAAGCATTTTGATCGTTACATAACTTTTTTGAAAATTACGGAATATAACATGAGAATGATTTGGGGTATGGAAGATACAGAAACATATCGCCATATTAAGGAAAATTTAATATTGATTTCTCAGGATGAGAACTAGATAGTGAGAGTGAATAATATGAGAGAAAATCAGGTAAGCATCATAATACCAGTATATAATGTAGAAACTTACCTTCGACAATGTTTGGATAGCGTTTTGGGACAGATATTTTCAAATTTTGAAGTGCTTCTGGTAAATGATGGGTCAACGGATAATTCAGGATTTATTTGTCAAGAATATGCAAGATTAGATAGCCGTTTCAAATATTTTGAAAAAGAAAATGGTGGTGTATCTGATGCGCGAAACTCTGGATTAGATTTAGCTCAAGGAGACTATGTTACATTTCTCGATGCGGATGATTTTCTCTTTGAAGACCATCTTGAAAAACTTTATAGAGCTACTACCTTAAGTGATGCAGATATTATGATAGGAGGCTATAGTCGTTTTGATGGTTCTGATTTTTATTTCTATAAAGATCACTTTAAAAGAGATTCCTTGATATCATTTACAAGTACTCAAGCTATTCAATTTTTAGATTCTATGCTTGATATTCAGTTTTTTAATTTTTCAACAGCTTGTGGTAAATTATTTAAGCGAACACTATTTAAGGAGTTACGCTTTCCTTTGGGGCGATATGCAGAAAATCAGTTTATCATGTGGAAATTATATTTGAATGCGGAAAGCATATATGCCTTTAACGGAGATTCATATGTTTACCGTTCTAATAATGAAGGTTTGTCAAGTGTATTTTCTGTAAAGCATCTTGATTATATTGAGGCTTTGGAAGAGCGAATAAAATCAACTAAAGATTTAGAAGGGATTGATATCAATCTTTCCTTTAATATGTATCGCTATGTATTAAAGAGAATACTGGAGCAATTGGAAGAACATGGCTATATTGATGAGGCAAAGGAAGTACGTGAAAAATTAGAATTGGCTGAACAAGGACAATATCCATTTTTGACAGATGAAGTAAAAGAGATTGAAGTAGAAAATGGTGGAGAACTAATTAGCATTATAGTTCCAATTTATAATGTCGAAAAGTATCTTCGAATGTGTTTGGATAGTATTGAACATCAAACCTATTCAAATATAGAAGTTTTGCTGATAAATGATGGTTCACCAGATGCATCTGGAGAGATTTGCCAAGAATATGTTGCTAGAGATAGCAGATTTCACTATTTTGAAAAGGAAAATGGAGGACTATCTGATGCACGAAATTATGGTATTGAAAGATCAAATGGTAAGTATCTAACCTTTATAGATTCAGATGATTGGGTTGAACCAACATATATTGATGATATGTATCAAGCTGCTTTAAAAAATGATTCTGAAATCGTTGTTTCAAACTATACACAATTTGACGTTAAAGAAAACCATTATTTAGTTCATGTATGGGATGACTATTATGAGGAAACATATGAAAGGAAAGAGTTAATTAATCGACTCCCTTTGTTGGAACGACGCGATTATGCTTTTACAACGAGTTGGGGTATTCTTTTTAGTCGAAGCTTATTTGATAATATTCAGTTTCCAAAAGGTAAACTTATAGAAGACGGTCGAACAAATTATAAATTATTTGCGAAATCATCTCGCAGTACTTATATTAATAAATCTTTGTATATATATAGGATAGGTAAGAGAAGGAAGCATTATTAATACAGTAACTGAAAAGCTCTTAATAGACAAGTTAGAGTATGTATTAGAACGTTTGGCTATCTATACCATAAAGGAATGGAATAGTTTTGATGAAAAGGAAAACACTTTAGGGTACATAAGAAAGGGATGGGAAGAAGCAAAAGAAGCCGGTCTACAAGATACTGAAATTTTTAGGAGATATACTGAGTTACTTTCTTTAATTGATGAAAGTATTTAGATGGACAGAATGTTTATATATAATTAGAAAATGGAGATATGAAAAATTGACAGAATTAATTAGTGTTATAGTTCCTGTATATAATACAGAACAATATCTAGTGGAATGTCTAGAAAGTATTCTTAAACAAACTTATTCAAATATAGAAGTTATTTTGGTAGATGATGGTTCGATAGACCGATCTGGAAATATTTGTGATCAATTTGCTAGAAATGATTCTCGCATTCGTGTATTTCACAAGCAGAACGAAGGAGTAGCTATAGCTAAAAACTTTGGAATCAAGCAAGCTAGAGGTGAGTATATTGTCATTGTTGACTCAGATGATATGATAGAAGAACGTATGATTCAAGTACTGTATGATCAGGCAAGAACTCATCAAGCAGATATTGTCATAGGCAATTATTGCATCTACGATGAAAATGATAAAAATTACTATTTTTATGTATGGGATAAGGATTATGTTGTAGAAGAATTAACATCTCAAGAGTTAATCGATAGACAGGCAGGTGCTTGGAAATGGAATAGTTCAGCTTTTATAGTAACTGTATGTAAATTATGTAAAAAAGAATTGTTCGATGAGATTTCTTTTACTCATGGTCGACGATTTGATGATGAGGCTTCTACCCATAGGCTATATTTAAGGAGTAAACGAACAATTTTTGTAAATGATAATCTATATATATATATAGAACGCGTTCAGGTAGTATAATGCAAACTAAATTTGATATTTCATGGGCTAAAGATTTAGTTGAAGTATTCTCCAAGAAAATATCAGATCTTGTTTTAGCTGGTTTAGACGTCTCAGTTATGCGCATTCGATTTGTCAACCTTTTAAAGGATTACAAACAAACTTTAGAATACCATCAATTAACAGATACTGAGGAATATAAAGATATTTGTTTTAGGCTGAACATTTTCTTGGAATCAGAGAAGGAATAAGAACTATGCTTATACTTATTTAAAATCAAAGTGCACCTTTTTGTTAACAGCCTACTTAAGAGATATCGTAGTTTAAGTATATACTTTGAAATTCAACAGCTCTTATAAGTATGGTATTTAAATACTTCTCTACAGGGAGTTAGAAGCACAGTTTTTCTGCTTTTTTTGTTATAATAGTAATGTAAAAATTAGCAAAAAATCATATAATACCTGATAGTATAATGATTATAAATTACTCAGTAGAAATAGACTAGAAACGAGTTTTAGAAAGTAGGATTGAACATGAGAAATATTTTTTCATCTATCGCAGTTAAAAAAGGTCTCGCGACATTATTTTTTATATTCATATTTATAGCAGGAAGTAGATTGACCCTCCCTTTTGTAGATATGAATAATAGGGAATTTTTAGGAGGGACTGCTGCCTACTTAGCTTTTTCCACAGCAATGACAGGTGGAAATTTGAGAAGTTTATCCTTGTTTTCAGTAGGATTATCTCCATGGATGTCTTCGATGATTTTATGGCAGATGCTTTCTTTTTCAAAAAAATTAAATCTGACATCTGGAGCTGTTGAAATACAAAATAGAAGGCAGATGTACTTAACCTTGTTTATTGCTTTGATTCAGGCATTAGCTATTTCGTTAAATCTCCCAATTCAGTCCAATGTGCCTAAAATGTTAGTTATTGTCCTCAATACCTGCCTGTTGATAGCGGGTGCTTTTTTCTTGGTGTGGTTATCAGACATCAATGCAACGGTAGGCATCGGGGGCTCTATGATTATTTTATTGATTGGAATGGTTTTAAACATTCCTCAAGATTTGATTGAAACGTTTCGGACGGTTCCCATACCTCTTTTTGTTTTAATCGGTTTGATTATTATGGGGATTGTTTTCACTTATCTGGTAGCCCTGCTTTATCGTGCTCGTTATCGTATAGCAGTTCATAAGATTGGCCTGCATAATCGTTTTAAGAGATATTCCTATTTTGAGATTATGCTTAATCCTGCAGGAGGGATGCCTTTTATGTATGTAATGACTTTTTTGAGTTTACCGACTTATCTGTTGTTGTTGTTACAGACGATTTTTCCGGAAAATCTACTTTTTACTGAAATTTCATCTCAGTATACAATGGGTAAACCATTGTGGATTTATATGTATATGATTATTCTTTTTATTTTTAGTATAGCCTTTGCTTTTGTAAATATGAGTGGGGAACAAATTTCAGATCGAATGAAGAAATCAGGAGAGTATATTTATGGAGTCTATCCGGGTGACGAGACGAGTCGTTTTATCAATCGATTGGTTTTCAGGTTTTCTCTTATTGGTGCTGTTTTTAATGTAGTAATGGCAGGAGGACCTATGTTATTTGTATTGGTTGATGAGAAACTACTTAGAGTAGCAATGATTCCTGGTTTGTTTATGATGTTCGGAGGTATGATTTTTATAGTCAGAGATGAAGTGAAAGCTCTAAGATTAAATGAAACTTATAAACCATTGATTTAGGAGGGTGTCATGTATTATTTTATTCCAGCTTGGTATGGTTCAGAACGTCAGTGGCATGCGGATATAATTCCTTGGTACTATTCACAATTTCGCTTCGAATTTGATGATACCTTTAATCAAATCCGTCTCTTTCAAAGGCAAGGTATATCATCTCGCTTATTAGTGTTATCTTATCAACCGCATTTGCGTTATTTTTTACATAGGCATGGTGTTTTAGAGACAGATGTCTACTCTGTTTTTGATGATATGCAAGATTTCTATGGACTGCATACTCAGGTTCTTCACATTAGAGATATAGAGTGGGATAGTGATTGCCAATTTCTTTATAGTCCCTTTGCTATTATCGTGCAAAAAAAAGGTAAGAAATATGCTCAGATAGAGCATGGTGTAGAGGGGTTTATTAGTGACATTCGGTATTTTGATCCAAATGGTCAGATGAGCAAGCGCTATATCATGGACGACAGAGGATTTGTATCTAGTGTAATCTATTTTGAAGATGGACAAGCTACTTATCAAGACTATCTGGATCCTAAAGGAATTTGGAGATTTAGAGAACATATAAACGAGGGAGGACGAGTAGAGGTAAATCCAATATTTGGTTACCGTTTTAAACAGCTTCACTACACTGATATGAGTCAACTAATCGCAGAATATTTTGATAAGTCTTTGAAAAAAAATCAGAAAAAGCAGGATATTTTTATCATTCCGTCACATTCTTATCATGATCAGTTTATCTTTGATCATATTCCAAGTGCTAATCCTAAAATTTTGAGTCTTTTTATCAATCGTAATTCACAGAACACCTTTAGAGAGTTATCAGTATCGATTGATCGAGCTAGTTTAGTCTTAGTGGATAGAGAGGATAGTTTACAACTTTTGCAGGAACTATATCCTGAACTTTCTAATAAATTTTATCATCTTTCTCCTTTTGATACACGTTTACGTCTGGGGCGAAGTCAAACAAGAAAAGAGTCTATTATTTACTATCAACTTGATTTCAACGAAGAAATTGATAGGGAATCATTGATTCAAGTTTTGTTATTTATTGCTGAAACAAAAAATACAGAAGTCATTTTTGGAGCATTCTCTGCTAGTCAGGAACAAATGGAAGAGGTAGAATCACTTGTCAATGAAATCATTCAGGAACAAATCCATACTGATAGTTTAGAAAAAGGAATAGACTATGGTGGTGCAGAAAACCCTTTAGAAGAGAATCAAGAGCAAGAACTACGTTTTCAATTTGTCAATATGAATGATGAATTGGATCTGATTAAGACATTAGAGTTTGTTCGCTTGATTGTGGATTTGAATCAACAACCCCACCTCTATACACAGATAGCTGGTATTAGTGCAGGGATTCCTCAGATTAATCGGGTTGAAACCGTCTATGTGGAACATTTGAAAAATGGTTATTTGATTTCAGATGTGATAGAATTTTCCAAGGCAGCGCATTACTATACAGATAGGCTAAAAGAATGGAACCAGGCCTTGGTTTATTCTATTGATAAAATCAAGGAACATACTGGTCAACGTTTCTTAGATAAACTGCATCATTGGATTGAGGAGGTTACAGATGTCAAAGGACTATAAAATCCTACAGATAGGGATTGATAATTGGGCTCATCATTACGATATTCCGGAAAATATGGATTGGTACTATCTCTGCCCCAACTCACCGCTAGCCCTCCGTAAAATGATGAAGATGGATAGCATCACAAATTTTCATGCAATCTTGATAGAAGATGGTCAATATATAAGAGATTTATTGCCTTTTGTGCACCATATCGAACCCTATACTCTACTTTATAGTCAAGATTTTCAAACGTCAGATTTGGGCATTCTTGATTGCTTAACAAAGCGGTGTGCTCAGGCTGTAGACTTCTCAGATCCTCAGCAATTAGTCAATGATTTGTCCACTTCTCTCTTTGGTGGAGGTTACGGTGATAAACTATTTCCATCTGGTATCCAAATTCATCCCTCCTTTGAAGGAGCTATTTCTTATCAAGGATTTGAACACGTGACTTTGGAAGGGCATTTTGGAGAGGATTTCCAACAACTAGCTTACTGGCCTTATAATTTTATGGTCTATAAAAACTTACCCATAGAACTATGGTTAGAGTACGAAAAACAAGGAAATTGTGAATTTCGGATAGTGGTTCGCAAGATATGGGATGGTTCAGTAGATGAATTTTTTGAAGAGAAAATATATCTAGAAGCTGATTTAGAAAAAGCTATTATTATGGATAGTAAAGAGGCTAATTATTTGATATATATATCGATTGAAGGGAGTGGCGAAGGCAAACTTCAATTGGGAAATCTTCATCAGCGCTGGAGTCGAAAACAGTTTGGGAAGTTTGTTTTAGGGGGAAATATCATACATGATGGTAAACGTGATGAGATTAATTATTTCTTCCATCCAGGAGATTTTAAACCTCCCTTGGCTGTTTATTTTTCGGGTTTTCGTCCTGCCGAGGGATTTGAGGGGTATTGGATGATGAAAAATTTAGGATGTCCTTTTCTTCTATTCTCAGATCCTCGTCTCGAGGGAGGAGCCTTTTACCTTGGTAGCCAAGAATTAGAGAATAAGATTAAGGAAACCATTCAATATTATTTGGATTATCTTGGTTTGACATCTAAAGATTTGATTTTATCTGGCCTTTCCATGGGAACTTTTCCGTCACTTTATTATGGAGCCGCTTTTGAACCGCGTGCAGTTATTGTCGGGAAGCCACTAGCTAATATTGGAACTATTGCAAGACGAGGGCGTTTAGAGGCTCCAGGGGTATTTAATACCAGTTTTGATGTTTTGAAGCATCAGACTGGTGGAGTTAGTTATCAGCATATGGATGATTTGGATCAGCGTTTTTGGAATACATTTAAAAAGGCTGATTTCACCCGGACAATTTTTGGCTTGTCCTATATGAAGGATGAAGATATGGACAGCAAAGCCTACGATCAGTTAGTAGAACATCTTTGCCATACAGGGGCTAAGATTTTGTCTAAAGGTACGGATGGGCGACATAATGATGATACAAATACCAATGTGGTTTGGTTTCTACATTTTTATCGTATGATTTTGGAATCAGATTTTGGAAGAGGTAGTCAATGATTATTAAACAAAGACAAGGTATTCAGTGGGGAACAGTAGGAGCGACATTCATGTATGGAACTAGTCTTACCTATCATTCAGATTACCATATAAGTATTTATAATCCTTTAGTAAAATCAGGAGAAATCTTAAAAACATGGTTTTCCAGTGTGAACTACCAAGCGTCTAGAACTCAACCCAGTCTTCCCTTACTTAAAAGAAAACAGGATTATCAATTATGTATGGATTTTGAATGTCATCCTACAAATGGAGTCTATATAAAGATTGTCTTTTTTGATAGATATGGGGATGTGATCGAAGAGAAAATTGAAAAAATGAAAGTCTTTGATTTTACCTATCCTGATGATACCTATACTTATCAAGTTTCCCTTCTAAGTGCTGGCTTTGAGTCCTTAGATTTCTATTCTTTTTCTATTAAGGAGATGAATCGTGTTTAAAGGTTTTTATCAAGATTTTCAACTTAGAAAAGTTAAAAAGATTTTAAAAAAGATTAATTCTCTTAAAGGAAAGATGGAGTCTCTATCAGACCAAGAACTAGCGGCAAAAACGGTGGAGTTTCGCCAACGTCTTGCTAAAGGAGAGACGGTAGATGATCTTCTAGTGGAAGCTTTTGCTGTTGTTCGTGAAGCGGATAAGCGCGTACTGGGAATGTTCCCTTATGATGTTCAAGTCATGGGAGGAATTGTTATCCATCAGGGAAATGTTGCTGAGATGAATACTGGTGAGGGAAAAACCTTGACAGCCACTATGCCTGTCTATCTCAATGCCCTTACAGGAAAAGGCACTATGCTGATCACTACCAATGACTATCTAGCTAAACGTGATGCTGAAGAAATGGGGCAAGTGTATCGTTTCTTAGGATTGACAATTGGTGTGCCTTTTACAGATGACCCTCAAAAAGAATTTACCCCAAAAGAGAAAAAAATCATTTATGCATCAGATATTATTTATACAACTAATAGTAACTTAGGTTTTGATTATTTAAATGATAATCTTGCCTCAAATGATGAAGGGAAATTTTTACGACCTTTTAATTACGTTATTATTGATGAGGTTGATGATATCTTATTAGATAGTGCCCAGACCCCACTTATTATTGCTGGGGCACCTCGTGTTCAGTCCAATCACTATGGTATTGTTGATACGCTTGTAACGACCTTGGTTGAAGGTGAGGATTACATTTTTAAAGAGGAGAAAGATGAAGTTTGGTTGACCACTAAAGGTGCTAAAGCAGCTGAAAGTTTTTTAGGGATTGACCATTTTTATAATGAGGAGAATGCAACCTTTGCTCGTCATTTAGTTTATGCGATCCGAGCCCACAAGCTCTATACAAAAGACAAGGACTATGTTATTCGTGGGAATGAGATGGTACTAGTAGATAAGGGGACGGGGCGTCTAATGGAAATGACCAAACTACAGGGAGGTCTCCATCAGGCTATTGAGGCAAAGGAACATGTCAAATTATCTCCAGAAACACGGGCCATGGCTTCTATCACCTATCAGAGCCTTTTTAAGATGTTTAATAAGATATCTGGTATGACAGGAACAGGTAAGGTTGCAGAAAAAGAGCTTCTGGAAACTTATAATATGTCGGTAGTGCGGATTCCAACCAACCGTCCTAGACAACGGATTGACTATCCAGATAATCTATATGTTACTTTACCTGAAAAAGTGTATGCTTCTTTGGAGTACATCAAGGAATACCATGCTAAGGGAAATCCCCTACTTGTTTTTGTAGGCTCAGTTGAAATGTCTCAGCTTTATTCGTCACTCTTGCTTCGAGAAGGCATAGCTCACAATGTCTTAAATGCTAATAATGCGGCGCGTGAGGCTCAGATTATCTCCGAGTCAGGTCAGATGGGGGCTGTGACAGTGGCCACCTCTATGGCAGGACGTGGTACGGATATCAAGCTTGGTAAAGGAGTCGCAGAGCTCGGGGGTTTGATTGTTATTGGAACGGAGCGGATGGAAAGCCAACGGATTGACCTGCAAATTCGTGGACGTTCTGGTCGTCAGGGAGATCCTGGGATGAGTAAGTTTTTTGTATCCTTGGAGGACGATGTTATCAAGAAATTTGGTCCATCTTGGGTTCATAAAAAGTACAAAGACTATCAGGTTCAAGATATGACTCAACCAGAAGTATTGAAAGGTCGTAAATACAGAAAACTAGTCGAAAAGGCTCAGCATGCTAGTGATAGTGCTGGACGTTCGGCACGTCGTCAGACTCTAGAATATGCTGAAAGTATGAATATTCAACGGGATATGATTTACAAGGAGCGTAATCGTCTAATAGATGGTTCTCGTGACTTAGAGGATGTTGTAGAGGAAATCATTGCTAGTTACATAGATCAAGTGACTTCTTCAGAATATGAAAGCCGAGAGTTACTCTTCCATTTTCTTGTGACCAATATTAGTTTTCATATTAAAGAAGTTCCAGAATATGTAAATGTGACTGACAAAACTGCAGTTCGTAGCTTTATAAAGCAGGTGATTGATAAAGAACTTTCTGAAAAGAAAGAATTGCTTGACCAACATGGCTTATATGAACAGTTTTTACGACTTTCTATGCTCAAGGCTATTGATGACAACTGGGTAGAGCAGGTAGACTATCTACAACAGTTATCTATGGCTATCGGTGGTCAGTCTGCTAGTCAGAAAAATCCAATCGTAGAGTACTATCAAGAAGCCTATGCAGGCTTTGAAACCATGAAAGAACAAATTCGTGCGGATATGGTGCGTAATCTCCTGATGGGCTTGGTTGAAGTCACTCCTAAGGGTGAGATTATGACCCATTTCCCATAAAAAAGAGGAAAATATGACAATTTACAATATAAATTTAGGACTTGGCTGGGCTAGTAGCGGTGTTGAATACGCCCAAGCTTATCGTGCTGGTGTTTTTCGGAAATTAAATCTGTCCTCTAAGTTTATCTTTACAGATATGATTTTAGCCGATAATATTCAGCACTTAACAGCCAATATTGGTTTTGATGATGATCAAGTTATCTGGCTTTATAACCATTTTACAGATATTAAGATTGCACCTACTAGCGTGACAGTGGATGATGTCCTGGCTATTTTCGGCGGTGTGGAAAGTCGTAGAGAAAAGAATGGTAAGGTCTTGCGTGTCTTCTTTTCTGACCAAGATAAGTTTGTAACCTGTTATTTGGTTGATGAGGACAAGGACTTGGTTCAACATGCCGAGTATGTCTTTAAAGGAAAATTGATTCGAAAGGATTATTTTTCTTACACTCGTTATTGTAGCGAATACTTTGCTCCCAAGGACAATGTTGCAGTCCTATATCAACGAACTTTTTATAATGAGGACGGAACTCCAGCCTATGATATCTTGATGAATCAAGGGAAGGAAGAAGTTTATCGTTTCAAGGATAAGATTTTCTATGGGAAGCAAGCCTTTATGCGTGCCTTTATGAAATCCTTGAATTTGAACAAGTCTGATTTGGTCATTCTCGATAGGGAGACAGGCATTGGACAGGTTGTTTTTGAGGAAGCACAAGCAGCGCATTTAGCGGTAGTTGTTCATGCGGAGCATTATAGTGAAAATGCTACAAACGAGGACTATATCCTTTGGAACAACTACTATGACTATCAGTTTACCAATGCGGATAAGGTCGATTTCTTTATCGTATCAACTGACAGACAGAGAGAAGTTCTGCAAGAGCAATTTGCCAAATACACCCAGCATCGTCCAAAGATTGTTACTATTCCTGTAGGAAGTATTGATGCATTAACTGAGTCAAGTCAGGGACGTAAGCCATTTTCATTGATTACGGCTTCGCGTCTTGCCAAAGAAAAACACATTGACTGGTTGGTCAAGGCGGTCATTGAGGCTCGTAAGGAAATACCTGAATTGACCTTTGATATTTATGGTAGCGGTGGAGAAGATTCTCTGCTTAGAGACATTATTACAACTCATCAGGCGGAGGACTATATCCAACTCAAGGGGCATGCGGAACTTTCGCAGATTTATAGCCAGTATGAGGTCTATTTGACGGCTTCTACCAGTGAAGGATTTGGTTTGACCTTGATGGAAGCTATTGGTTCAGGTCTACCTCTAATTGGTTTTGATGTGCCTTATGGTAATCAGACCTTTATAGAAGATGGGAAAAATGGTTATTTAATTCCAAGTTCATCTGACCATGTAGAAGATCAAATCAAGCAAGCTTTTTCAACTAAGATTTGTCAATTGTATCAAGAAAATCGTTTGGAAGCTATGCGTGCCCATTCTTACCAAATTGCAGAAGGCTTCTTAACCGAAGAAATTTTAGAAAAGTGGAAGAAAACAGTAGAGGAGGTGCTCCATGATTGAACTTTATGATCGTTATAGTCAGGAAAGTCGAGATTTACATGAAAGTCTCGTGGCTACTGGTCTTTCTCATCTTGGAGTAGTCATCGATTCAGATGGTTTTCTGCCTGATGGTCTGGTCTCTCCTTTTACTTATTATCTAGGATATGAAAAGGGAAAACCTCTTTATTTTAACCAAGTTCCTGTTCCAGCTTTTTGGGAAATCTCAGGAGATAATCAGTCTGCTCGTATTGAAGATATGACACAGGAGAGAGCCGTCATTCATTATGCTGATGGTTTGCAGGCCCGCTTGGTTAAACAGGTAGATTGGAAAGACTTGGAAGGTCGAGTACGTCAGATTGACCACTACAATCGCTTCGGAGCTTGTTTTGCTACAACGACCTATAGCGTAGATAGCGAGCCGATTATGACGGTTTACAAAGATGTCAATGATCAACAAGTTTTACTTGAAAATCAAGTGACGGGTGATATCTTATTGACTTTGCCTGGTCAATCCATGCGTTACTTTGCAAATAAGGTTGAATTTATCACCTTCTTTTTGCAAGATTTGGAAATAGATACAAGTCAGCTTATCTTTAATACTCTAGCGACTCCTTTCTTGGTTTCTTTCCATCATCCAGATAAATCTGGCTCAGATATCCTGGTTTGGCAGGAACCTCTCTATGATGCTATTCCAGGCAATATGCAGTTGATTTTGGAAAGAGCTGATGTGCGTACTAAGAAAATCATCATTCCCAATAAGGCGACTTATGAACGTGCTTTAGAGTTGACTGACGAGAAATACCATGATCAGTTTGTGCACTTGGGTTACCATTACCAGTTTAAACGCGATAATTTCCTAAGACGAGATGCCTTAATCTTGACTAATTCAGATCAGATTGAGCAGGTAGAAGCAATCGTAGAAGCCTTGCCTGACGTCACTTTCCGTATCGCAGCGGTGACAGAGATGTCTTCTAAGCTCTTAGACATGCTTCGTTATCCTAATGTGGTCCTTTACCAGAATGCTAGTCCGCAGAAGATTCAGGAGCTGTATCAACTGTCGGATATTTACTTGGATATAAACCACAGCAATGAGTTGTTGCAGGCGGTGCGTCAGGCCTTTGAGCATAATGTGTTGATTCTTGGATTTCATCAGACGGTGCACAATAGACTTTATATCGCTCCAGAACATCTATTTGAAAGTAGTGAAGTTTCTGCTTTGGTTGAGACCATTAAATTGGCTCTTTCAGATGTTGAACAAATGAATCAGGCACTCGGCAAACAAGGCCAACATGCAAATTATGTTGACTTGGTGCGATATCAGGAAACCATGCAAACTGTTTTAGGAGGCTAACATGTCAGAGGAAGATTTATTTTATAAAGACGTTGAAGGTCGCATGGAAGAGTTGAAACAAAAACCTATCAAGAAAGAAAAAGAAACCCGAGGGGAAAAGATTAGTAAGACTTTTTCACTTTTACTGGGTTTGATGATTCTGATTGGTTTGCTCTTTACTTTGCTGGGAATTTTGAGGTAAGTCTATGATTGAAATACTAATTGTTTTAGCTATTATCCTATCTCTTGCTTTGATTGTATTGGTGACCATACAACCCCGTCAAAATCAACTATTTTCCATGGATGCCACTAGTAATATTGGTAAACCAAGTTACTGGCAGAGCAACACCTTGGTAAAGGTGCTCACTTTATTGGTGAGTTTGGCCTTATTCGTTTTACTATTAACCTTTATGGTGATAACTTACAAATAAAAGAAAACTTCAGATATTCACCTTTTGTGATTGGTCTGAAGTTTTCTTTTTTACTGTCCATATTTTTGGTAAAAGTCAACTTTTACTTGGATGAAGGTTTTGGCTTCACGTAGGAGTTGAAGAAGTGTGGCACGGGTTTCAAATTCTTCTCTTGTCTTGGGCAGACTGCGATTACGGAAGACTTCCAGATAGCGTTCAATTTCATCTAGTAAATCAGAAGCAGGATTGGTCTGGCTCAGTTGACCAGCGATTTTTGAAAAGAGCTGCGCTAAGATCAGGCTTTCACTGGCAGCTAGGTGACAGGTATTGATTTGCTGGGCCATGTTTCGCAGGATGCGACTTTGTCGCTGTCTCATCTCAAAGTAGTGAATATGGTAATCAGTCTGGTGAAAGAGGTGGTCTGAGTGATCCAAATAGACCAGTCTGAGGGCTTCTTCCAAAAGGGTGTCTAATTCTTCAACCAGTTGTGCTCGGTTGCGTCCATCCCCTCTGGATAAATAATATTTGAAGCGTTGGAGGATATCTTTTAACTTTTCTTCTACCAATGTGTGGTAGTGATGAATTTCCTCTTCTCGTGAAGGCATGTAGAGATTGACCAGTAAAGCAAATCCTGTACCGATTGTAAAGAGAAGAAGTTCATTGACTAGAAGATCTGGAGAGGTTGACTCTTGAATCAAGAGATGGCTAACCAAAACCGTGCTTGGTGTGATGCCAATTTCCCAGCCCATCTTGTAGGCCAGAGGAACGTATAGGGCAAGATAGAGGCCAAGGCTCCAGATATGAAATCCGCTCAAGTGAAAAGCCAAAACCCCGATAACCAGAGCCAGAAGCATGGAAAAGAGCCGATTGCGGGCCAGTTTTAAAGTACTTCTACGTGTATCAGATAGGCTTAAGAGGGCGATGATTCCAGCCGAGACAGCTGAGGAGAGATTGAGAAAATAAGCAAGAAGGCAGGCAAGACAGGTAGCTAAGATGAGCTTGGCCGTACGTTGGCTAATAGACATAAGAATTTCCTAATAAGTTAGAATAAAAGCGTAAAAGACAAGACCCGAGAGGCTTGCCTTTATGAGTTATTTTTTACGGGCTGCTGCGTATTCGGCAACGGCGGTAAAGAGGACATCTGTAGAAGAGTTGAGGGCTGTTTCACATGAATCTTGGATGACACCAATCACAAAACCAACTCCGACAACTTGCATGGCAATATCGTTAGAAATACCGAAAAGACTACAAGCAACTGGGATAAGAAGGAGGGAACCACCAGCGATACCAGAAGCACCACAGGCTGAAATAGCTGCTACTACACTGAGGACAAAGGCTGTCGCAAAGTCAACAGGGATTCCAAGAGTGTTAACTGCAGCAAGGGTCAAAATATTAATGGTAATCGCTGCTCCGGCCATGTTGATAGTAGAACCAAGGGGGATAGAGACAGAATAGGTATCTGGATCCAGTCCAAGGTCATGGCAAAGTTTCATGTTGACAGGGATGTTGGCCGCAGAACTACGAGTGAAGAAGGCTGTCACACCGCTGACACGCAAACATTTCCAAACGAGGGGATAAGGGTTTCTCTTCATAAAGAGGAAGGCAATCAATGGATTGACTACCAGAGCCACAAAGAACATAGTTGTCACCAAAAGGGCAAGCAAGATTCCATAGTTAGCTAGGCTTCCGATTCCCTTATCAGAAATAGTTTTGAAGACAAGTCCAAGGATACCAAATGGAGCTAGGTTGATGATCCATTCAACAATCTTAGAAGTCACATCAGCCATAGTTTTCAGCAATTCTTTACTGTTTTTGCTGGCTTCTCTCATGGCAATCCCGAAAATAACTGCCCAAGATAGGATACCGATGTAGTTGGCAGTAATGAGGGCATTGACTGGATTGTCAACTAGTTTGAGCAAGAGGTTGCTGAGGACCTGTCCAATCCCATCTGGTGGAGCAATATCGGTATTGGCACTATTTAAGGTAATTTCAACAGGTACGATGAAACTTGCTAGTACAGCGATAAGGGCAGCCGCAAAGGTTCCCACCAAGTAAAGGAAGATAACGGTTTTCATATTGCTATCTTGCCCCTTTTGATGTTGGGAAAGGGCATTGGCAACGAGGGCAAAGACCAGAATCGGTGCGATGGCTTTGAGGCCACCAACAAAGAGATCTCCTAGCAGGCCAATTCCTGAAACGTTAGGAAGTGTCAGTCCTAGGGTTCCTCCAATAAGCATGCCAATCAAAATCCGTTTGATTAGGCTTGCCTTATTCCAAGCATGAATAAATTTTTTCATAACAATCTCCTTTGTTGTGTAATGTTTATGATTATAGTATAAATATGAACTAAAATCAAGAATTTTCTGTCTATTTTTGAAATTATTTTTGAATATTTATGGAGAATGACACTTTATGAAAGTATGGTATAATAAATGAAAGGAGTTTTCTATGCAAGAATTTATTCAAACCTATCTCAATAAGCTTGATGTTACAGCGATTATCGAGAATATCTTAACCAAGTTACTTTCTCTTTTATTCTTATTTTTACTCTTTTATATAGCTAAGAAATTGCTCCATACCATGGTGCAGAGAATTGTTAAACCATCTCTAAAAATGTCTCGTCATGATGTCGGGCGTCAGAAAACCATCTCACGTCTGTTAGAAAATGTGTTTAATTATACCCTTTATTTCTTTTTACTCTACTGCATTTTGTCGATTTTAGGTTTGCCAGTTTCTAGTTTGCTGGCAGGTGCTGGAATCGCTGGGGTGGCTATTGGGATGGGAGCCCAAGGTTTTCTGTCTGATGTTATCAATGGCTTTTTCATCCTCTTCGAACGTCAACTGGATGTGGGGGATGAGGTTGTTCTGACAAATGGGCCTATTACTGTCTCGGGAAAGGTCGTCAGCGTTGGTATTCGAACAACACAACTCAGAGGAGAAGATCAGGTTCTGCACTTCGTTCCCAATCGGAATATCACCGTTGTCAGCAATTTCTCTCGTACAGACCAGGCCTGAAATTTTAGCAGATTTATGGTACAATAGAAAGAGTTTAATAAAGGAGAAAAGATGGTTTTAGAAAAGCAGTTGGGCAATGGTTGTACCTGGATAGACCTTGATGTGGATAAGATTAAAAATATGGAAGATCTTTCTGACATCTATGGATTGGACAAGGAAACCATTGAGTATGCTCTGGATAGAAATGAACGAGCTCATATGGATTATAACCGTGAAACGGAGACGGTAACCTTTATTTATAATGTTCTTGATTTAGAAAAAGACAAAGAATATTATGAAGCGATTCCGATGACCTTTATCGTCGAAAGACAACGAATGATTACCATCAGCAACCATAAGAATGCTTATGTCATTGATCAGATGTCAGCTTATCTGGATAGCCATGAGTCGCTTTCTATTTACAAGTTTCTCTTTGCTGGTTTAGAGATTATCAGTAACGCTTATTATCCTGTCATTGAAGAGATGGATAAAAGTAAGGACGAAATTAGTGCCTTGCTACGTCAAACTACAACAAAGAAAAATCTCTTCGCCCTCTCTGACTTGGAGACAGGTATGGTTTACTTGACAGCAGCAGCAAAACAAAATCGACTCCTCTTGGAACATATCCAGGGCCATGCTCTTTATCGGAGATTTAATGATGTCGAACGAGAGCAGTTTGATGATGCCATGATTGAAGCCCATCAGTTGGTGTCTATGACAGACTTGATTTCTCAAGTCTTGCAACAACTCTCAGCTTCTTACAACAACATCCTAAACAATAACTTGAATGATAGTTTGTCAATTTTGACTATTATCTCCGTCTTACTAGCAGTACTTGCGGTTATTACAGGTTTCTTCGGAATGAATGTTCCTCTACCATTTACAGAAGAGCCAAATGCTTGGATTTATATCTTAATGGCTAGCTTGATTTTATGGGCAGCCTTATCTCAATGGATGAAGAAAATTACTAGAAATTAAAAAGAAAAGGAGCCAGAATGGCGATTGAAAACTACATGCCAGATTTTGCTGTGGAAGCAGTTTATGATCTGACAGTTCCAAGCCTGCAGGCGCAGGGAATCAAGGCTGTTTTGGTCGATTTGGACAATACCCTCATTGCTTGGAACAACCCTGACGGGACGCCAGAGATGAAGCAATGGCTACATGATCTTCAGGATGCGGGCATTGCTATTATCGTAGTCTCAAATAATACCAAAAAACGAGTTCAACGCGCAGTTGAGAAATTTGGGATTGATTACGTTTATTGGGCCTTGAAGCCCTTCACATTTGGGATTGACCGTGCCATGAAGGAATTCCACTATGAGAAAAGTGAAGTGGTCATGGTAGGCGATCAGCTCATGACAGATATACGAGCAGCCCACCGTGCAGGCATTCGCTCAATCTTGGTTAAGCCCTTAGTCCAACATGATTCGATCAAAACGCAGATTAACCGAGCTCGTGAGCGCCGTGTCATGCGAAAAATCACTGAAAAGTACGGACCGATTATATATAAAAAAGGAATTTAACTATGGAAGAAATTCTCTGTATTGGTTGTGGAGCAACCATTCAGACGACAGATAAGGCTGGTCTTGGTTTTACCCCCCAGTCGGCACTTGAAAAAGGTTTGGAAACTGGCGAAGTCTATTGTCAACGCTGTTTCCGTCTCCGTCACTATAATGAGATCACGGATGTCCAGTTGACAGACGATGATTTCCTCAAGCTCTTACACGAGGTGGGAGACAGTGATGCCTTAGTGGTCAATGTCATTGATATCTTTGATTTTAATGGTTCTGTTATCCCAGGCTTGCCACGTTTTGTCTCGGGCAATGATGTCCTCTTGGTGGGAAATAAAAAAGATATCTTGCCCAAGTCTGTTAAACCAGGCAAGATTAGCCAGTGGCTGATGGAGCGTGCCCACGAAGAAGGTCTTCGTCCAGTTGATGTCGTCCTAACTTCGGCACAAAACAAACATGCCATCAAGGAAGTCATTGACAAGATTGAACACTACCGTAAGGGCCGTGATGTCTATGTGGTTGGGGTGACCAACGTTGGAAAATCAACCCTTATCAATGCCATTATACAAGAAATCACAGGTGATCAGAATGTCATCACGACTTCACGCTTCCCAGGGACAACCTTGGATAAGATTGAGATTCCGCTTGATGACGGATCTTATATCTACGATACGCCGGGAATTATCCACCGTCACCAGATGGCCCACTACTTGACGGCTAAAAACCTCAAGTATGTCAGCCCCAAAAAGGAAATCAAGCCTAAAACCTATCAGCTTAATCCTGAACAAACCCTGTTTTTAGGAGGTCTCGGACGCTTTGACTTCATTGCAGGTGAAAAGCAAGGTTTCACTGCCTTCTTTGACAATGAACTCAAACTCCACCGTACCAAGCTTGAAGGCGCTAGTGCCTTTTACGATAAGCACGTCGGAACTCTTCTGACACCACCAAATAGTAAGGAAAAAGAAGATTTTCCAAAATTAGTCCAGCATGTCTTTAATATTAAGGAAAAGACAGACCTAGTCATCTCTGGACTCGGCTGGATCCGTGTAACAGGCACAGCAAAAGTCGCAGTCTGGGCACCAGAAGGAGTCGCCGTCGTCACACGAAAAGCAATTATTTAAACACAGAAAGGAAAGAGTTGTCTAAATTCGGGCGAGCCTTGCGAGCCCATAACGAATACTTTTCGCTGTGGTGTCAGTTGGTACAAGTGATTGTACCAACTGCGGAAAATTTGAGACCTTAGGCTCAAATTTTAGTCATGAAAGTCCGAAGGACTTTGCTGACGTCCGCCACCACTTTAGAAAAGTATAAAGAGAAACTCTTTTAAGAAATTATGTCATTAACATCAAAACAACGTGCCTTCCTCAACAGCCAGGCACACACCCTCAAACCTATCATCCAAATCGGGAAAAATGGACTCAACGACCAAATCAAAACCAGCGTCCGTCAAGCTCTTGACGCCCGCGAATTGATTAAAGTAACGCTCTTACAAAATACAGATGAAAATATCCACGAAGTAGCTGAAATCTTGGAGGAAGAAATCGGTGTGGATACAGTCCAAAAAATCGGACGAATCTTGATTTTGTTTAAACAATCTAGCAAGAAAGAAAATCGCAAGATTTCTAAAAAAATCAAAGAAATCTAAAAACGATACTCCAAATAACTGTTTTTACAGAGAAATAAAGGAGACTAGCCTATGGCAATCGAATTATTGACTCCCTTTACCAAGGTAGAGTTGGAGCCAGAAATCAAGGAGAAAAAACGCAAACAAGTCGGGATTTTAGGGGGGAATTTTAACCCTGTTCACAATGCTCATCTCATTGTTGCGGACCAAGTACGGCAACAGTTGGGACTAGATCAAGTTCTGCTTATGCCTGAATACCAACCTCCTCATGTAGATAAAAAGGAAACAATCCCTGAACACCATCGTCTCAAGATGCTTGAGTTGGCGATTGAGGGGATTGAAGGTCTGAATATTGAAACTATTGAGTTGGAGCGCAAGGGCATTTCCTATACCTACGACACCATGAAGATTTTAACAGAGAAGAATCCAGATACGGATTATTACTTTATCATCGGTGCCGATATGGTGGACTATCTGCCTAAGTGGTACCGAATTGATGAACTGGTTGATATGGTTCAGTTTGTGGGAGTTCAGCGCCCACGCTACAAGGCAGGGACTTCCTATCCAGTTATCTGGGTGGATGTGCCTCTCATGGATATCTCGTCCAGCATGGTGCGTGACTTCCTTGCCCAAGGTCGGAAACCCAACTTTCTCCTACCTCAGCCTGTGCTAGACTACATCGAGAAGGAGGGGCTCTACTGATGGCCTATCAAGACTATATCAACTGCTCTCGTGAGGCTTTGTTGGAAAAAATGGCAGAGCTTCTGCCTGAAAAACGCTTAACCCATTGCTTGGGTGTGGAGCGTGCAGCCATAGAACTGGCTCAGCGATTTGGGGTAGATGTTGAGAAGGCGGGTTTAGCAGGCCTTCTTCATGACTATGCTAAGAAGTTGTCAGATCAGGAATTTCTAGACTTGATTGACCGTTACCAGCTAGACCCTGACCTCAAAAACTGGGGCAATAATGTTTGGCATGGCATGGTTGGTATCTACAAGATTCAAGAAGATTTGGATTTGCATGATCCAGAAATCCTGCGAGCTATTGAAATCCATACAGTCGGGGCTGGTCAGATGACCGACCTAGACAAAGTCATCTACGTTGCAGACTATATCGAGCATAATCGTGCCTTTCCTGGAGTGGATGTGGCGCGTGAGATTGCAAGTTTGTCACTTAATAAGGCAGTGGCCTACGAAACAGCTCGTACTGTGGAGCATCTAGCTCATCAGGAATTCCCCATCTATCCCCAAACCCTTGAAACCTATAACGCCTTTGTGCACTATTTGAAAGAGGACTAAATGAAAACGGCTTTTATAATCATTGATGTTCAGAATATTTTAGTGGAAACCGGTTTTCAGACAAATAGTCTATTGGACAAAATTTCTTATTTACAAAACCAGGCTAGAAGCAAGAATATCGAAATTATTTATGTTCAACATATTGAGAACGCTGAAGCTCAAACATCAGAAGATTGGCAGTTATCTGAGCTTTTAAGTCGAAAACCTAATGAAAAGGTCTTTCAGAAGAAGTATAACAGTATTTTCAAAGAAACTGGTTTAAAAGAATACTTGGATAAACAGGGGATTGACAAATTAGTTTTATGTGGTATGCAGACAGAATATTGTGTGGATACCTCTGTCAAGGTTGCTTTTGAATATGGCTATCAGCTTATTATTCCAGAAGGAACTTGCACAACGTTTGATGGGAAAGACATTCCAGCAGAAACGATAAATGAATTTTATGAGGGCATTTGGGAGGGGCGCTTTGCAGATGTCCTAGATTACAAACATATTTTCTAGAAAGAGGACTAAATGAACGAAAAAGAATTACTAGAACTAGTCGTGAAAGCGGCTGATGAGAAACGTGCGGAGGATATCCTCGCACTTGACGTACAAGAATTGACCAGCGTGACGGACTACTTTGTTATCACTAGCTCAATGAATAGCCGTCAGTTGGATGCTATCGCTGATAATATCCGTGAAAAAGTAGCCCAAGCAGGCTTTAAAGGTAGCCATGTCGAAGGTGATGCAGCTGGAGGTTGGGTCTTGCTGGACCTAGGCGCTGTCGTTGTGCATATCTTCTCAGAAGAAATGCGTGCCCACTATAACCTAGAAAAACTATGGCATGAGGCGAATTCAGTAGATATTTCAGAAGCTCTTGCTTAGAAGATGAACTCAGTTGTAGTCAACTGGGTTTTATTTGCTTATTTTAGAAAAAATTGATAGAAAGGTAAAGAGCGAGTGGTGTTTGCCATGGAGGCTCTTGGTATCATGATTATGGCAACTTATGAAACCTTTGCGGCGGTCTATGATGAAGTCATGGACGATAGTTTATACGATAAATGGACGGATTTTTCTCTGCGTCACTTGCCAAAAACTAAGGAGAGAAAGAAACTCTTGGAATTGGCTTGTGGGACAGGTATCCAGTCTGTTCGCTTTTCTCAAGCTGGTTTTGATGTGACTGGCCTGGACTTGAGTGCTGATATGTTGAAGATTGCCGAGAAGAGAGCTTCTTCAGCCAAACAAAAGATTGATTTTATGGAAGGCAATATGCTGGATTTGTCTAAGGTGGGTCAATATGATTTTGTCACCTGTTATTCGGACTCAATCTGCTACATGCAGGATGAGGTGGAAGTCGGGGACGTTTTTAAAGAAGTCTATAATGCTCTCAACGAAGATGGCATCTTCATCTTTGATGTGCATTCGACCTACCAGACAGACGAAGTTTTTCCAGGCTATTCCTACCATGAAAATGCAGAAGACTTCGCTATGCTTTGGGATACCTATGAGGATGCAGCACCTCACTCCATCGTCCATGAGCTGACTTTCTTTATCAAGGAGGCTGACGGCTCCTTTAGTCGCCACGATGAAGTGCATGAGGAGCGGACTTATGAGGTCCTGACCTATGATATTTTGCTGGAACAGGCTGGTTTCAAATCCTTCAAACTCTATGCCGACTTTGAGGACAAGGAGCCAACAGAAACTAGCACCCGTTGGTTTTTTGTCGCTCAGAAGTAGGAGATTACCATGACCATTACAGGTATTATCGCGGAGTTCAATCCTTTTCATAATGGGCATAAATACCTACTGGAGCAGGCTGAGGGACTGAAAATCGTTGCCATGTCTGGGAATTTCATGCAGAGAGGCGAGCCTGCAATTGTGGATAAGTGGACACGGGCCCAGATGGCGCTAGAAAATGGAGCGGATCTGGTGGTGGAATTGCCCTTTTTAGTCAGTGTTCAGGCGGCGGATTTTTTCGCCCAAGGGGCTGTGGATATCTTGGCGCGTTTGGGCATTGATACTCTAGCTTTTGGTACAGAGGAAGTTCTGGATTATCAAAAAACTGCTGATTTATACACAGAGCAAGGTGTTGAGATGGAGAAATTTGTGGAAAATCTGCCTGATTCTCTTTCCTATCCCCAGAAAACCCAAGCTATGTGGAAGGAATTTGCTGGTCTTGATTTTTCAGGCAATACGCCCAACCATGTTCTTGCTCTTGCATATGTCAAAGCAGTTGCTGGACGAAACATCAAGTTGCATCCGATTCAGCGTCAGGGTGCTGGTTACCATTCTGTGGACAAGGATGTGGACTTTGCCTCGGCGACAGCCCTTCGTCAGCACCAGAATGACCAAGATTTCTTAGAATGCTTTATGCCTTCTGTTGCCCTTTTTGAGCAGGCTAGTAAGGTGAGCTGGGATGACTATTTTCCCTTGCTCCGATACCAAATCTTGTCAAATCCAGAACTAACCACCATTTATCAGGTCAATCAAGAAATGGCAGTGCGCATCAAGGATGCCATCAAGACAGCCCAGTCTGTGGAAGAATTGGTAGAAGCGGTTGCGACCAAACGTTACACCAAGGCGCGTGTCAGACGCCTCTTGACCTATATCTTAGTACAGGCAAGAGAAAGTGATTTGCCAGAAGGGATTCATGTCCTTGGATTTACCGAAAAAGGCAGGCAGCATCTTAAGTCTCTGAAAGGGCAGGTCAATCTAGTCAGCCGAATTGGCAAAGAACCCTGGGATGCCATGACTCAAAAGGCAGACCAGATTTACCAACTAGGAAAGCCAAGTATAGAAGAGCAGAATTTTGGCAGAGTGCCGGTTAGAATAGAAAAGAACTAAGTCTACTGCAAAGTAGGCTTTTTGAGATTTTTTACGAATAAATAGATAGAAAAGAAAATCTTGTACAAGTTCCTGACAATTTCTTTCTTTTCGTGTATAATAGTGGAAAAGAGGTAAAATGAGGTATGGTTATGGAAGCAGTTCTTTACTCAACATTCCGAAATCATTTAAAAGACTACATGAAGAAGGTAAACGATGAGTTTGAACCTTTGACGGTGGTCAATAAAAATCCAGATGAGGACATTGTAGTCCTTTCAAAGAGTGAGTGGGATAGTATTCAAGAAACCCTGAGAATCGCTCAAAATAAGGAGTTATCAGACAAGGTTTTGCGAGGAATGACTCAAGTTCGTGCTGGAAGTACTCAGGTCCATGTTATTGAGGAGTAAGAAATGCTGCTCAAGTTTACAGAAGATGCCTGGGCAGATTATTGCTACTGGCAAACTCAGGATAAGAAAACCCTAAAAAGAATCAACATGCTAATCAAGGATATTCAACGCGATCCATTTACAGGAATAGGTAAGCCAGAACCACTCAAGTATGACTACCAAGGAGCCTGGTCACGTCGTATTGACGCAGAAAATCGCTTGATTTATATGATGGATGGAGATAGCGTGGCTTTCTTGTCTTTCAAAGATCATTACTAAGTCTACTGAAAGGTGGGCTTTTTTAAATTTTTACTGACGTTACGGATTCTCAGTAATAAAGATTATCCAAATAAATTCAGGGAGTTAAACTCCAAATTCACGCTAAATTCCCCAAAACATATTCTATTTTAGGTTTGTGAAAATCACTTTTTTATGGTAGAATGTAAAAGAATGTATGTCATTCGGAATAACAATAAAATGAGGTAAAAACATGGAAATTATGTCGCTTGCGATTGCTGTTTTTGCCGTCATCATTGGTTTAGTCATTGGATATGTCAGCATCTCAGCCAAGATGAAATCATCTCAGGAAGCTGCAGAGTTGATGCTTTTAAATGCTGAACAAGAAGCAACTAATTTACGTGGACAAGCTGAACGCGAAGCAGATTTACTTGTTAATGAAGCCAAACGTGAAAGCAAGTCTCTTAAAAAAGAAGCACTATTGGAGGCCAAAGAAGAAGCCAGAAAATACCGTGAAGAAGTGGACGCTGAATTCAAATCAGAACGTCAAGAACTCAAACAAATCGAAAGTCGTTTGACAGAGAGAGCTACTAGCCTTGACCGTAAGGACGACAATTTGACGAGTAAAGAACAAACACTTGAACAAAAAGAACAAAGTATTTCTGATAGAGCGAAAAACCTTGATGCGCGTGAAGAGCAATTAGAGGAAGTCGAAAGACAAAAAGAAGCAGAACTAGAGCGTATTGGTGCTCTGTCTCAGGCAGAAGCACGAGATATTATCTTGGCTCAGACAGAGGAAAACTTGACCAAGGAGATTGCTAGCCGTATTCGTGAAGCTGAGCAAGAGGTTAAGGAACGTTCTGACAAAATGGCCAAGGACATCTTGGTTCAAGCTATGCAACGTATCGCTGGTGAATATGTGGCGGAGTCAACGAACTCAACGGTTCACCTGCCAGACGATACTATGAAGGGACGCATTATTGGTCGTGAAGGTCGTAACATTCGTACCTTTGAAAGTTTGACAGGAGTCGATGTGATTATTGACGATACACCAGAAGTGGTGACCTTGTCAGGATTTGATCCGATTCGTCGTGAGATTGCACGTATGACTATGGAAATGTTGCTCAAAGATGGTCGTATCCACCCAGCTCGTATCGAAGAGTTGGTTGAGAAAAACCGTCAAGAGATTGACAATAAGATCCGTGAATACGGTGAGGCCGCTGCCTATGAGATTGGTGCGCCAAACCTTCATCCAGACTTGATGAAGATTATGGGACGTTTGCAGTTCCGTACCTCATATGGACAAAATGTCTTGCGTCATTCGATTGAGGTTGCTAAGTTGGCTGGCATCATGGCTAGCGAACTTGGTGAAAATGCGGCTCTTGCCCGTCGTGCTGGATTCCTTCACGATATCGGAAAAGCTATTGACCGCGAGGTTGAGGGTAGCCACGTTGAAATCGGTATGGAATTGGCTCGTAAGTATAAGGAACACCCAGTTGTGGTCAATACGATTGCTAGTCACCACGGTGATGTTGAAGCTGAAAGCGTGATTGCAGTGATCGTTGCTGCAGCAGATGCCTTGAGCGCAGCCCGTCCAGGAGCTCGTAGTGAGTCTCTTGAAAGCTACATCAAGCGTCTCCATGATTTGGAAGAAATTGCTAACGGCTTTGAAGGAGTACAAACTAGCTTTGCCCTTCAAGCAGGACGTGAAATCCGCATCATGGTAAATCCAGGACAAATCAAGGACGACAAAGTCACAATCTTAGCTCATAAAGTTCGTGAGAAAATTGAAAACAATCTCGATTACCCAGGAAATATCAAGGTAACCGTGATTCGTGAACTTCGTGCAGTAGATTATGCTAAATAAATAAGAAAGAGCAGTTGAAAAATTACTGCTTTTTTGTTACACTAGATAGAAAGACTGTACAGGATAATTTGGCTTTTTGCCATTATTCTAGAGAAATGTTATTTCACAGACTGACTAAAAGGAGACACAATGGCAGACCGAGGCTTACTAATCGTTTTTTCTGGTCCTTCAGGGGTTGGCAAAGGAACGGTTAGAAGAGAGATTTTTGAGAGTTCTGAAAACCAATTTCAATACTCTGTATCGATGACGACACGCGCACAACGTCCTGGAGAAGTGGACGGTGTTGACTATTTCTTCCGTACTCGTGAAGAGTTTGAAGAGCTGATTCGTCAAGGACAGATGTTGGAATACGCAGAATATGTCGGCAACTACTATGGAACGCCTCTGACCTATGTCAATGAAACCTTGGACAAGGGAATCGATGTTTTCCTTGAAATTGAGGTTCAGGGCGCTCTTCAGGTCAAGAAAAAGGTTCCAGATGCTGTCTTTATCTTCCTGACACCACCAGATTTGGATGAATTGCAAGATCGTTTGGTAGGACGTGGAACAGACAGTGCAGAAGTGATTGCCCAACGAATCGAAAAAGCCAAGGAAGAAATTGCCCTCATGCGTGAGTATGATTATGCGATTGTCAACGATCAGGTGCCCCTAGCTGCTGAGCGTGTCAAACGTGTGATCGAAGCAGAACACTTCCGTGTGGATCGTGTCATTGGTCACTATCAGGAGATGTTACCAAAATCTCCAACTACTCGATAAAATTTAGAAAACAGGTACAAGTAAATGATGTTAAAACCCTCTATTGATACCTTGCTCGACAAGGTTCCTTCAAAATATTCACTCGTAATCTTGGAAGCAAAACGTGCCCACGAATTGGAAGCAGGTGCGCCAGCAACTCAAGGTTTCAAGTCTGAAAAATCAACTCTTCGAGCTTTAGAAGAAATCGAATCAGGAAACGTTACAATTCACCCAGATCCAGAAGGAAAACGTGAAGCAGTGCGTCGCCGTATCGAAGAAGAAAAACGCCGCAAAGAAGAAGAAGAAAAGAAAATCAAAGAGCAAATCGCTAAAGAAAAAGAAGATGGTGAAAAAATTTAAGGTTGGGGGGACTCAATCTTATTTTTTCTATTGCAAGAATGTACTGATAAGGAGGAGGTGAGAAGATGGCCATAGCCAAGATTATCGTGGATGTGCCCTTGATGCAGACGGATCAGCCCTATAGTTACAGGATTCCTGAGGAATTTGAGGGAATGTTGGAAGTTGGGATGCGGGTTCATGTGCCTTTTGGTAAGGGCAATCGCCTGATTCAAGGGATTGTTCTTGGTTTGGAGTCCCAATCAGATGAAGAAGAGGTTAATCAAGATTTAAAAGATATTGCAGAGGTGCTGGATTTTTCTCCTGTTCTCACGCAAGAACAACTCTGGCTGGCTGAGGAGTTACGCAAATCTGTCTTCTCCTACAAAATCTCTATCCTCAAGGCTATGTTACCAGGATTTCTGAACTCCAGCTATGACAAGATTCTCTATCCTCTGGAAGGCCTGAGTCAGGAAGACCGAGAGCGCTTGTTTGGTTCAGAAGATTCGCTAGCCTTTTCTTCTCTGGATTTAGCTAAGCAAGCTGAAATGATGCGTTTGACTAGAAAAGGCCTGCTTGGTCTGGAATATCAGGCGATCGATCAAAAGAAGGTCAAGACCCAGTCCTGGTATAAGGTTGATCTTGCTCAATTAGAAGGTGTCGAGATTTCTGCACGTGCCAAGAAAAAATTGGAACTGAGAGACTATTTGCTGTCTCATCCTGAGAGTGCTTCCTTGGCTAGCTTGTTAGAGTCCTACTCGCGGGAGCAAGTCAACTTCTTTGTGGAACAAGGTGCTGTGACCATATTCCAAAAGGAAGTGCAACGCTCGGCTGCTTATTTTGAAGGAATTGAAGCAAGTCAGCCTTTGGAGTTGAATCCAGAGCAAAGACAGGCGCGAGATGCGGTTGTAAGTGCTATTGGCAGTTACCAGCCTCCCTTCCTCCTTCAAGGGATTACGGGAAGTGGAAAGACCGAGGTTTACTTGCAGATTATCCAAGGAGCCTTGGACAAGGGCAAGACAGCTATTTTGCTGGTTCCTGAGATTTCCCTGACTCCACAAATGACGGAGCGCTTTATCGCTCGTTTCGGAGAGAAAGTGGCAATTCTCCACTCAGGCCTGTCCAATGGTGAAAAGTATGATGAATGGCGTAAGGTGGAACGCGGCGATGCTCAAGTTGTTGTTGGTGCTAGATCGGCCATCTTTGCCCCCCTGAAAAATCTAGGTGTCATGATTATTGATGAGGAGCATGAAGCAACTTATAAGCAGGACAGCAATCCCCGTTACCATGCCAGAGAGGTGGCTATTTTACGGGCCCAGTATAATCAAGCGGCTCTGGTCCTCGGGTCCGCGACACCGAGCTTAGAAAGCCGTGCGAGGGCTGGAAAAGGCGTTTATCAACACTTACGTCTGACCCAACGTGCCAATCCTTTGGCTAGGATCCCTGAGGTTCAAGTGATTGATTTTCGGGACTATATCGGACAAAATGAGACGTCAAACTTTACGCCCCCTTTGCTAGAAGCGATTCAAGACCGTCTGGATAAAAAAGAGCAGGTGGTTCTCATGCTCAATCGCCGTGGTTATTCTAGCTTTGTTATGTGTCGGGAGTGTGGAACGGTGGATACTTGTCCCAACTGTGACATTTCTCTGACCTTGCACATGGATACCAAGACCATGAACTGCCATTATTGTGGTTTTTCAAAGGACATTCCTCAGGTTTGTCCTAACTGTAAGAGCCGCAGCATTCGCTACTACGGGACGGGAACTCAGAAGGCTTATGACGAGCTGGCAGAGCTTTTTCCTCAGGCACGTATTCTACGGATGGATGTGGATACGACCCGTAAGAAAGGCAGTCATCAAGCTTTACTTGACCAGTTTGGACGAGGAGAGGCGGATATCTTGCTTGGCACTCAGATGATTGCCAAGGGTTTGGATTTTCCCAATGTGACCCTAGTAGGAGTTCTTAATGCGGATACGGCCTTGAATTTGCCTGATTTCCGTTCTTCTGAGAGAACCTTCCAGCTCTTGACTCAGGTGGCAGGTCGGGCAGGTCGGGCTGAAAAAGCTGGTCAGGTCTTGATCCAGTCCTACAATCCGCAACACTATGCTATTCGATTTGCCAAGGATCAGGATTACGAAGGTTTTTATGCCTATGAAATGGGAATTAGACGACAACTTGGCTATCCACCTTACTATTTCACCATTGGCATTACCCTTTCTCACAAGAAAGAAGAAGAGGTGGTCAAACGTGCCTATGAAGTTATGAATATTTTGCGGTCAGGTTTGTCTGAAACCAGTCACATTCTCGGGCCGACGCAAAAACCGATTGCTCGTACCCACAACCTCTATCATTACCAGATTTTAATTAAATACCGTTTAGAAGATGAGCTGGGGCCGACCCTCAATCAGGTTCTGGCCTTGACTCAAGAACGGGAAAATAGTGAGCTCCGTCTTAGCATTGACCATGAGCCACAGCAATTTTTATAAGAAGGAGAAGATATGACAAAACTAATCTTTATGGGGACACCCGACTTTTCAGCAACAGTCTTAAAAGGACTTTTGACAGATGACCGTTACGAAATTCTAGCCGTTGTAACCCAGCCAGACCGTGCTGTTGGTCGTAAAAAAGTTATCCAAGAAACACCAGTCAAGCAGGCTGCCAAGGAAGCAGGTCTTCCTATCTACCAACCTGAAAAATTATCTGGAAGTCCAGAGATGGAAGCGATTATGAATTTGGGAGCGACTGGGATTATCACTGCTGCATTTGGGCAGTTTCTCCCAAGTAAACTCCTTGATAGCATGGACTTTGCGGTCAATGTTCACGCCTCCCTCCTTCCTAAACACCGTGGTGGTGCGCCTATCCATTATGCCTTGATTCAAGGGGATGAGGAAGCTGGTGTGACCATTATGGAAATGGTTAAGGAAATGGATGCAGGGGATATGATTTCTCGTCGCAGTATTCCGATCACAGATGAGGACAATGTTGGCACCTTGTTTGAGAAATTAGCTCTTGTTGGTCGTAATTTGCTCTTGGACACTTTGCCTGCCTACATTGCTGGGGAAATCAAACCTGAACCGCAGGATCCAAGTCAGGTCACTTTCTCGCCAAATATCAAGCCAGAAGAAGAAAAACTGGACTGGAATAAAAGCAATCGTCAACTTTTCAACCAAATCCGTGGCATGAACCCCTGGCCTGTTGCCCATACTTTCCTTAAGGGCGACCGCTTTAAGATTTATGAAGCTCTAGCTGTAGAAGGTCAGGGAAATCCAGGTGAGATCCTCTCTATTGGCAAGAAAGAATTGATTGTTGCAACGGCAGAAGGAGCTTTATCTCTCAAACAAGTGCAGCCAGCGGGTAAACCTAAGATGGACATTGCTTCCTTCCTCAACGGAGTTGGACGTACATTGACTGTAGGAGAACGATTTGGTGACTAAAGTAGAAACGGCTAGAAGTATAGCCCTAGCGGTATTAGAGGATGTTTTTGTCAATCAAGCATACTCAAACATCGCTTTAAATAAACACCTCAAGGGGAGTCAACTCTCTGCAGCAGACAAGGGCTTGGTAACAGAGATTGTCTATGGAACTGTAGCCCGTAAACTGACTCTGGAATGGTACCTATCCCACTTTATAGAAGACAGAGACCAGTTAGACAGTTGGCTTTATGTCCTTCTTCTCATGAGTGCCTACCAGCTCCGCTATCTGGATAAGATTCCAGACCATGCTGTGGTCAATGAAGCAGTGGAATTGGCCAAAGTCCGTAAAAAGGGCAGTGAAAAATTAGTCAACGCTGTCCTTCGCCGTATCCTGCGTGAAGGTTGGCCAGATATTGACAACATCAAACGAAAGAACAAGCGTGATTCCATTGCCTATTCCCTTCCGGTTTGGCTAGTTGCCAGGCTCAAGGAAGAATACGGAGAGGAGCGAGCGCAAGCTATTTTTGAAAGCCTTTTGGTGCGTAACAAGGCCAGTATTCGTGTAACAGACATAGACCGAAAAGAGGAAATCCAAGCCTTGTTGGAGGCCAGTGATTCGTCCTTGTCTCCTTCTGGTCTGGTTAAGGAGCAAGGGCATTTTGCAGGCCATGATTTGTTTGCGGATGGAGCCATTACCATCCAAGACGAGTCCAGCCAGCTAGTTGCTCCAACGCTTGATTTACAAGGTGATGAGCAGGTTCTAGATGCCTGTGCGGCTCCGGGTGGAAAAACAGCCCATATAGCTTCTTATCTCACGATCGGTCAGGTTACTGCTCTGGACTTGTACGATCACAAGTTGGACTTAATCCAAGAAAATGCTCAACGTTTGGGAGTTGCAGATCGGGTTCAAACGCAAAAATTGGATGCCAGAAAGGTGCATGAGTTTTTTGGTCAGGATTCTTTTGATAAGATTTTGGTGGATGCTCCCTGTTCAGGAATCGGTCTTCTGCGACGAAAACCAGACATCAAATACAATAAAGAAACGGCAGATTTCGCGTCCTTACAGGAAATTCAGCTAGAAATATTAGGTAGTGTTTGTCAAACACTACGCAAAGGTGGTATAATAACTTATAGTACCTGTACTATTGTCTCAGAGGAGAATTTTCAAGTCGTTGAAGGGTTTTTAGAAAGTCATCCCGAGTTCGAGCAGGTAAAACTAGAACATGAATGTAAGGATATCATGAAAGACGGCTGTATCCTCATTACACCTGAATTGTATGGAAGTGATGGATTCTTTATCAGTCAATTTCGCAAGATATCGGATTAGGAAGGAACTGACACATGGAAATTTCATTATTAACAGATGTTGGTCAGAAACGAACAAATAATCAAGACTATGTCAACCACTATGTCAATAGAGCTGGGCGTACCATGATTATTTTAGCTGATGGGATGGGAGGTCATCGCGCAGGGAATATCGCTAGTGAAATGGCGGTAACAGACCTAGGTATAGCTTGGGTTGATACCCAGATCGATACAGTCAATGAAGTGCGTGAATGGTTCGCCAATTACCTAGAAATTGAAAATCAAAAGATTCATCAACTTGGACAAGATGATGCCTATAAAGGAATGGGAACAACTCTAGAAGCTGTTGCTATTATTGGCAATCAGGTTATCTATGCTCATATTGGAGATTCTCGTATCGGTTTGATTCGTGGAGAAGAGTACCACCAGTTGACGAGCGACCATTCTTTGGTCAATGAATTACTCAAGGCAGGTCAATTGACGCCAGAAGAAGCAGCTAGCCATCCACAGAAAAATATTATTACCCAGTCAATCGGTCAAAAAGATGAAGTTCAACCTGATTTTGGAATGATTACCCTTGAGTCAGGAGACTATCTCTTGCTCAATAGTGACGGCTTGACCAACATGATTTCAGGCAGTGAGATTTGTGATATTGTAACCAGTGATATTCCTTTGGCAGATAAAACAGCGACGCTTGTGCGTTTTGCTAACAATGCAGGAGGTTTAGACAACATTACGGTTGCCCTTGTTTCTATGAACGAGGAGGATGCAGAATGATCCAAATCGGCAAGATTTTTGCCGGACGCTATCGGATTGTGAAACAGATTGGCCGAGGAGGAATGGCAGATGTCTATTTGGCCAAGGATTTAATTCTAGACGGAGAAGAAGTGGCAGTGAAGGTCCTGAGGACCAACTACCAGACGGACCCGATAGCTGTAGCTCGTTTTCAGCGTGAAGCGAGAGCTATGGCAGATCTAGACCATCCTCATATCGTTCGGATAACAGATATTGGTGAGGAAGACGGTCAACAGTATCTTGCAATGGAGTATGTTGCCGGACTAGACCTCAAACGCTATATCAAGGAACACTATCCTCTTTCTAATGAAGAAGCCGTCCGTATCATGGGACAAATCCTCCTAGCCATGCGTTTGGCCCATACCAGAGGAATTGTCCATAGGGACTTGAAACCTCAAAATATCCTTTTGACACCAGATGGGACTGCCAAGGTCACAGACTTTGGGATTGCTGTCGCTTTTGCTGAGACGAGTCTGACCCAGACTAACTCTATGCTGGGTTCAGTTCATTACTTGTCACCAGAGCAGGCGCGTGGTTCTAAGGCGACTGTACAGAGTGATATCTATGCCATGGGGATTATTTTCTATGAGATGCTGACAGGTCATATCCCTTATGACGGGGATAGTGCGGTGACCATCGCCCTTCAGCATTTCCAGAAACCACTACCGTCAGTTATTGATGAGAATCCATCTGTGCCTCAGGCTTTGGAGAATGTTGTCATCAAGGCAACTGCCAAGAAATTGACAGATCGTTATCAGTCGGTTGCAGAGATGTATGTGGACTTGTCTAGTAGCTTGTCTTACAATCGTCGTAATGAACCTAAACTGGTATTTAATGATACTACTAAGGCGGACACCAAGACACTACCGAAGGTATCCCAGAGTACCTTGACTTCGATTCCTAAGGTGCAAACACAAAGTCCGAAGCCACAGACTGCGAAACCTAGTCAGCAGGTTTCAGAAGACAATTACGCAAGCAAGCCTGTTAAGAAACGGAAATTTAGAGTTCGTTATATGATTTTGTTGGCCAGCATTGTATTGGTAGCAGCCTCTCTGATTTGGATATTATCCAGAACTCCTGCAACCATTGCCATTCCAGATGTGGCAGGCCAGACAGTTGCGGAAGCCAAGGAAACGCTCAAGAAAGCCAATTTTGAGATTGGCGAGGAGAAATCAGAGGCTAGTGAAAAGGTGGAAGAAGGGCGGATTATCCGTACAGATCCTGAAGCTGGAAAGACTCGAAAAGAAGGTTCGAAAATCAATTTGGTTGTCTCATCAGGCAAGCAATCTTTCCAATTGAGTAACTATATCGGCCGTAAATCGACAGATGTTATCGCAGAACTCAAGCAGAAGAAGGTTCCTGAAAATCTCATCAAGATTGAGGAAGAAGAATCAAGTGAGAGTGAAGCAGGAACCGTTCTCAGACAGAGTCCAGCTGCCGGAACAACCTATGATTTGAGCAAGGCCTCAACAATTACCTTAACCGTTGCTAAGAAAGTAACCAGCGTTGCTATGCCAAGTTATATAGGATCTAGTCTTGAATTTACTAAAAATAATCTCGTTCAAATTGTCGGTATTAAAGAAGCCAATATTGAAGTTGTAGAAGTGTCGACAGCTCCTGATGGAACTGCTGAGGGGACTGTTGTAGAGCAAAGTCCAAAAGCAGGCGAAAAGGTTGATTTGACTAAGACTCGTGTCAAGATTTCAATCTACAAACCAAAAACACCACCGTCAACGTCATCATCAGCACCAGCCCAACGTGGAAACCAAGGTTCTACTACGACACCAAGTCAGGGGAACCAACAAGGAAATCAACGAGGGAATGCACCTGCTACTACTCCATCAAGTAGTGAAGGCAACCACGAAAATTCTCGTGATTAAACGAATCTTTGTCATGATTTCATGGCAAAGATTTTTTTTGACTCCGGATTTGTGATAAAATAGAAGGAGTTGATAAAAGGAGGAACGCATGGAAGAATCAAGAGAATTAAATGCCGTCATCGATGTGATTATGTTAGCTGGAACCATTCTTCTCAAAAGTGGCTCAGAGATTCATCGTGTAGAAGATACCATGATTCGAATCGCGCATTCGCAGGGGATTGTGGATTGCAATGTTCTTGCCATGCCTGCTGCCATCTTTTTTTCCATTGAAAATACCAATATTTCGCGAATGAAACGCGTGACCTCCTCTTCTTATAACATCGAAAAAGTCTGCGATGTCAACCAGATTTCTCGTCAGCTGGTTGGGGGGCAGATTGATTTAGAAACAGCCTTCAAGCAATTGACTGCTTTGCAAGCCCAACCCCTTCCTTATACCAAGTTGCAGGTGACTCTGGCTGCGACCTTTAGTGCTCCTTTCTTTTCGGTTATGTTTAGTGGAAATATCTACGACGCACTCGGGGCAGGAGTGGCTACTTTATTTGGTTTTGCCTTTTCCCTCTATGTGGAAAAGTTTATCCGAATTCCTTTTGTAACAGCATTTGCTGGAGCCTTTGTCTTTGGGATGATAGCTCAGTTTTGGGCGCGCTACACAGGCTTTCCCTCAACGGCAGATTTGATTATAGCTGGTGCGGTCATGCCTTTTGTACCAGGAATTGCCTTGACCAATGCGGTCCGTGATATTATGACTAACCACATAAACTCTGGTATGAGCAAGATGTTTGAATCCCTGCTCATTACCCTTGCTTTAGGGGCGGGAACTTCTGTCGCCTTGGTATTGATGAACTAATATGACACTAACAACCTTTTTATTACAAGCAATAGCAAGTCTTCTTGCTATTATCACTTTTTTAATCGTACTCAATGTGCAACGCTCTATGCTCTTACCTGGAGGGATTTTGGGCATGGCTGTCTGGCTAATCTATCTTTTGCTCAAAGAACCGACCAATGTTATTGTGGCTACTTTTATTGCAGCCATTATCGGTTCTTGTGTCAGCCAGATTTTAAGTATTCTTTATAAGACACCTGCTGTGGTCTTTATCTTGGCCATCTTGGCACCTCTGGTTCCGGGTTATCTCTCCTATCGGACAACTGCCTTTTTTGTGACGGGAGATTACAGTCATGCCATTGCTAGTGCAACCTTGGTTGTTATGTTGGCTTTGGTGATTTCCATTGGAATGGCTAGCGGAACAGTGATTCTTAGACTTTATTCCTATTTAAGAAAGCAGCATAATGGTTAGAATAATAAGCGACTTGATTTGGTGAATCAAGTCTTTTTTCTCTCTTTTACTGCCATTTGTGATAAAATAGTATAGAACGATTTTTTACAATGAATGATAAAACAGAGGTAAATATGACAATCGGTATTGATAAGATTGGTTTTGCGACCAGTCAATATGTCTTGAAATTACAAGACTTAGCAGAAGCGAGGGGAATTGACCCTGAAAAATTAAGCAAAGGACTCTTACTCAAGGAATTGAGTATTGCGCCCCTAACTGAGGATATCGTGACCTTGGCGGCTAGTGCAAGTGACTCTATTTTAACTGAGCAAGAAAGAGCAGAAATTGATATGGTCATTGTGGCTACTGAGTCAGGAATTGACCAAAGTAAAGCTGCGGCCGTCTTTGTGCATGGTTTGCTGGGCATCCAGCCCTTTGCTCGTAGTTTCGAGATTAAAGAAGCCTGCTATGGAGCGACAGCTGCCCTTCATTATGCCAAATTGCATGTGGAAAATTCTCCAGAGTCCAAGGTCTTGGTCATTGCCAGTGATATTGCCAAGTACGGTATTGAAACTCCAGGAGAACCAACTCAGGGTGCTGGCAGTGTGGCCATGTTAATTACACAAAATCCACGCATTATGGCCTTTAATAATGACAATGTGGCTCAGACTCGTGACATCATGGATTTTTGGCGTCCAAATTACTCTACAACGCCTTATGTAAATGGTGTCTATTCTACCCAGCAATACTTGGATAGTTTGAAAACGACTTGGCTTGAATACCAAAAACGCTACCAGCTTACCTTGGATGATTTTGCGGCTGTTTGTTTCCACTTGCCTTACCCTAAATTAGCCTTAAAGGGCTTGAAAAAAATCATGGATAAGAGCCTGCCTCAAGAGAAAAAGGACCTCTTGCAAAAGCATTTTGACCAGTCTATTCTCTACAGTCAAAAGGTGGGGAATATCTACACAGGTTCACTTTTCCTTGGGCTTCTGTCTCTCTTGGAAAATACAGATAGCTTGAAGGCTGGGGATAAAATCGCCCTTTATAGTTACGGAAGTGGGGCCGTGGCCGAGTTCTTTAGTGGTGAATTGGTTGAAGGATATGAAGCCTATCTTGATAAAGACCGCTTGAACAAGCTCAACCAACGAACTGCCTTATCTGTCCCAGACTATGAAAAAGTCTTCTTTGAGGAAGTAGACTTGGATGAAACAAACTCTGCCCAGTTTTCTGGATATGAAAATCAAGACTATGCCTTGGTTGAAATTCTCGACCACCAACGCCGTTATAGCAAGGTTGAAAAATAATGAAGATAAGTTGGAATGGATTTTCTAAAAAATCATACCAAGAGCGCCTCGAGCTGTTAAAAGCTCAGGCGCTCCTTAGTCCTGAGAGACAAGTCAGTTTGGAGCAGGATGAACAGATGAGTGTGACTGTTGCAGACCAGCTGAGTGAGAATGTGGTGGGAACTTTTTCTCTGCCTTATTCGCTGGTTCCGGAGGTACTTGTCAACGGTCAGGAATACACCGTTCCCTATGTGACAGAAGAACCGTCTGTGGTTGCTGCGGCCAGCTATGCCAGTAAAATCATCAAGCGTGCAGGCGGTTTTACTGCTCAAGTCCATCAACGTCAGATGATTGGACAGGTAGCCCTTTATCAAGTTGCTAATCCTGAACAAGCGCAAGAGAAAATTGCCAGCAAGAAGGCGGAGCTCTTAGAACTTGCCAATCAAGCCTATCCTTCTATCGTTAAACGCGGGGGTGGGGCGCGTGATTTGCATGTAAAACAGATCAAAGGAAAAACAGACTTTCTAGTCGTCTATCTTCATGTTGATACCCAGGAAGCCATGGGTGCCAATATGCTCAATACCATGCTGGAAGCCTTGAAACCAGTCTTAGAAGAACTCAGTCAGGGGCAGAGTCTCATGGGAATCCTGTCCAACTACGCGACCGATTCTCTGGTGACTGCAAGCTGTTACATCGCCTTTCGCTACTTGAGCCGCCAAAAGGATCAAGGACGAGAGATTGCGGAGAAAATTGCTTTGGCGAGCCAATTTGCGCAAGCTGATCCTTATCGAGCAGCTACCCACAATAAAGGGATTTTTAATGGTATTGATGCCGTTTTGATTGCTACTGGAAATGACTGGCGTGCCATTGAGGCGGGGGCTCATGCCTTTGCCAGTCGAGATGGACGCTATCAAGGTCTTAGTCAATGGACGTTGGATCTTGAAAGAGAAGAATTGGTTGGTGAGATGACCCTGCCCATGCCTGTAGCGACTAAGGGTGGCTCTATCGGCCTCAACCCTCGCGTAGCCCTCAGTCATGAACTACTGGGAAATCCTTCTGCCAAAGAATTAGCCCAGCTTATCGTTTCTATCGGACTTGCCCAAAACTTTGCTGCCCTAAAAGCCTTGGTGAGTACAGGGATTCAGCAAGGTCACATGAAATTGCAGGCCAAATCCTTGGCACTTCTCGCAGGTGCTAGTGAATCCGAGGTAGCTCCCCTAGTCGAGCGCCTCATCGCAGATAAAACCTTTAACCTAGAGACAGCCCAGCGTTATTTAGAAAATTTAAGATCATAAAAAACTCAGACAGATCGGTCTGAGTTTTCTTGTGCTTTTACTCTTCGAAAATCAAATTCAAACCACGTCAGCTTCGCCTTGCCGTACTCAAGTACAGCCTGTGGCTAGCTTCCTAGTTTGCTCTTTGATTTTCATTGAGTATTAAATACTTTTTCCTGATAAAAGAGTAACTGGTAAAAAGTAACCAGTTGTTGCGACTTCCTTGCCTTCGATTTTTTGCAAGAGAAGGTCAACAGTGAGGCAGGCAATCTCTTCCAAGGGTTGCTTGATAGTAGCCAGTTGAGGGTAGTAATTCTCGATAAAGTAGGTACCATCATAGCCGATAACCTTGAGCTCTTCTGGGACAGAAATGCCCAATTCTTGAGCGATTTTAATGACTAGAATAGCTGTTAAGTCATCCGAAGCAAAGATGGCATCTGGCTTTTGACGGGTCAAGATATTCTTGATTTCCATTTCTTTTCTGACTGGAGAAAAGTCACTGGAAACATTGATAATAGGAGATTTTGGGAGTACAGAAGAAAAACCAGCGTGGCGCAGTCCGGTTGGCGAGTTAGAATTGTCATTCCCTGTAATCATGATGATAGACTGGGCGCCTGTCTTAACCAAGGTCTGGGCAGCAAGGACCCCACCAGCATAGTTGTCAGAGGAAACGACAGGAATGTCTGGCGATAGGTTTCGGTCAAAGGAAATAATCGGTGCTGTCACACGATTGTAGTCTTCGATTCCCAAGTTGTGACTACCCGAAATGATGCCGTCCACCTGATTGGCTTCCAACATTTCGATGTATTCGCGTTCCTTTTCAGAATCGTGCTCACTGTTGCAGATGATGGTCTTATAACCATTTTTGAAGAGTTGGTGTTCCAGCTTATCAATCAATTCTGCATAGAAAACGTTAGAAATATTGGGGAAAATCAGGCCGATTAACTTAGCTGATTTTCCTTGTAGACTGCGAGCTAGGTTGTTGGGTTTATAGCCCAATTCCCGCATGGCTTCATTAACCTTTTGAATGGTTTTTTCAGATAAATACCCTTTTTTATTGATAACCCGAGAAACGGTAGTTGGGCTGACGCCTGCAAGTTTGGCGACATCAGTTAGTTTTGCGACCATAATCTAATTCATAGTAAGTTCCAGTTGGGTTTCCAGATTTGATGAGAATACCATTTTGGTTTGCATGTGGGAAGACACGACCAGAAAATACTTTTTCTCCTTTGTTGATGAAAATTTCAAAGACTGAGTTGTCAATGAAAATTGTAGCAGTAGTGGCCTGGTTATCGATAGGGCAAGAACGAGTCGTTCCAAATTCTTGGGCATACTGTTCACCAGCTTGGCTACGATCCACTGTCACTTGACCATTTACAAGGTCAAAGTTAATTGAAAGTCCCTTGCCTTCTTTGTCAGCAAGTAAGACAATCTCGCTCTGGCTATTGGCTTCTAAGTTGAGTTCGAGTTCGTAAGTGTTCTTGGTTTGAGCACGATTTGAAAACACCTCTTCAGAAGCTCGAAGGTCCTTGATAGCTGCGACTGGGTATTGGTAGAGTTTGCCGTCTTTGATAGTGAGTTCCTTGACCAAAGAGAAGGTTCCTTGGTGGTCAAAACGGTCAGATGGGTAAGAAACATCTGGTAAACCAAGCCAGCTAACTGCTAGAGCACGTCCGTCAGGAGCGTTGAAGGCTTGAGTTGCATAGGCTTCGAAACCATAATCCATGTTTTGAAGTTGAGACACATCTACCATTTTGGCATTTTCAGGGTCAAAGGAAGCCCCAATCTTATACATATTTGGATAGATATTATCGTAGTCTAGAATCTCCTTATTCAATCCTTGTGGACAGTAGAGGAGGACAGGGTGCTCATCTACAAAGACCAGATTTGGGCATTCCATCATGTAGGCAGTACGATCGTTAGCAAAGTCAAGATCGCCAACTGCTTGCCAGTTTGTGTAGTCGTTGTTTACAGCCTTATAAAGACGGACGAAGCCTTTTTTCTCCAAGTCCTGTCCACCGATGATAGCATAGTATTGACCTTTGAAATTAAAAATTTGTGGGTCACGGAAGTGGTCAGTTGAGTCAGTAGGCTGGTCAATCAAGATCTTGTCAATCTTTGTAATTTTGCCATCCTTGTCCATCAAAGCCCCAATCTGGTATGGATGACGAATCCAGTTTTTATCACGGACATTTCCTGTATAAAATAGAAATAAGTTATCGCCAAACTGCATGGCAGAACCAGAGTAGGCACCGTGGCTATCTAATGGAGTATCAGGCAAAACTTTGACACCAGTTTCTGTGAAGTGAACCAAATCATCACTTTCCAACTGCACCCAAGATTTCAAACCGTGGGCTGCACCAAAAGGAAAGTTTTGATAAAAAACAACCCACTTCCCATCAAAGTAGGAAAAGCCATTTGGATCGTTGAGAAGTCCTGTTTTTGGCTCAACATGGTAATGAGTATGCCATGGAGATTGTGCCATATTTTCCTTTATATGTTGAATTTCTTCTTGCGTCCAATCTTGATAAAGTCTGTAACGACGCTCAGTTGTCCATTCCATTCATTCATTCCTCCAAAAATCTTATCACTTATAATAGTAACCGTTTTCGATAAAAAACGCAAGTCTTTTATGTTAAAAAAGAGAAAAAACTGTCAAACGTTAGTCATAAAATAAATGCAGGAAATCAATCAAATTTTCACAAAAATATGAAAGAGAATGAAATAAAACCCTTTTAACCAAGATTTTAAACTTATTTTTTTAAGGAACACCTGATAAAACAGTCAAAATCAATCAATCTAAAGCGAGCAAACTAAGTGGATAGAATATTTTTTCTGCAAAACGCTTGACATATTTCTAAAACATGATAAAATAATAGTCGTAGGGCGAATAAAATCGCTTTCAAACAAGAACAAAATTTTATATAAGGAGATTTTTGCAAATGAACAATCAGGAAATTGCAAAAAAAGTCATCGATGCCTTGGGTGGACGTGAAAATGTCAACAGTGTAGCTCACTGTGCGACTCGTCTTCGTGTCATGGTCAAAGATGAAGGAAAAATCAATAAAGAAGTGATTGAGAACTTGGAAAAAGTTCAAGGTGCTTTCTTTAACTCAGGTCAATACCAAATCATCTTTGGTACTGGTACAGTAAACAAAATGTACGATGAAGTTGTTGCACTTGGTTTACCAACATCATCTAAAGATGACATGAAAGCAGAAGCTGCTAAACAAGGGAACTGGTTCCAACGTGCTATCCGTACTTTCGGTGACGTTTTCGTTCCAATCATCCCAGTTATCGTAGCGACAGGTCTCTTCATGGGTGTGCGTGGTCTTTTCATTGCTCTTGAAATGCCACTTCCAGGAGACTTTGCAACTTACACACAAATCTTGACAGATACAGCCTTCATCATCTTGCCAGGTTTGGTTGTTTGGTCAACCTTCCGTGTATTCGGTGGTAACCCTGCCGTTGGTATCGTTCTTGGTATGATGCTTGTTTCTGGCTCACTTCCAAACGCTTGGGCAGTTGCTCAAGGTGGTGAAGTAACAGCTATGAACTTCTTTGGTTTCATCCCTGTTGTTGGTTTGCAAGGTTCCGTTCTTCCAGCCTTCATCATCGGGGTTGTCGGAGCTAAATTTGAAAAAGCTGTCCGCAAGGTCGTTCCAGATGTCATTGACCTTTTGGTAACACCATTCGTGACACTTTTGGTTATGTCTATCCTTGGACTATTTGTCATCGGACCAGTCTTTCACGTTGTTGAAAACTACATCCTTATCGCGACAAAAGCGATCCTTAGTATGCCATTTGGTCTTGGTGGTTTCTTGATTGGTGGGGTTCACCAATTGATCGTCGTGTCAGGTGTGCACCATATCTTCAACTTGCTTGAAGTTCAATTGCTTGCTGCTGACCATGCTAACCCATTCAACGCTATCATCACTGCTGCTATGACAGCTCAAGGTGCTGCAACTGTTGCGGTTGGTGTTAAAACTAAAAATCCAAAACTAAAAACACTTGCTTTCCCAGCTGCTCTTTCTGCCTTCCTCGGTATTACAGAGCCTGCTATCTTCGGGGTGAACTTGCGCTTCCGTAAACCATTCTTCCTCTCATTGATTGCTGGTGCAATCGGTGGTGGATTGGCTTCTATCCTTGGACTTGCTGGTAATGGTAGTGGTATCACCATCATCCCTGGTACAATGCTTTATGTTGGTAACGGACAACTTGCCCAATACCTTCTTATGGTAGCTGTATCATTTGCACTTGGTTTTGCTCTTACTTACATGTTTGGTTATGAGGATGAAAAAGAAGTTGCTACTGAAGTAGCGACAGAACGTTTGGTCCAAGAAGAAACAACTGGTAACATTCCAGCAGCTCTTCAAAATGAAACACTTGTAACTCCTATCGTTGGTGACGTTGTAGCTCTTGCTGATGTCAATGACCCAGTCTTCTCAAGTGGAGCTATGGGACAAGGTATCGCTGTGAAACCTAGCCAAGGTGTGGTCTATGCACCAGCTGATGCTGAAGTTTCAATCGCCTTTGCAACAGGACACGCCTTTGGTTTGAAAACAACTAATGGTGCTGAAGTCTTGATCCACGTTGGTATCGACACTGTAACAATGAACGGTGAAGGTTTCGAAGCAAAAGTTGCTCAAGGTGATAAGGTTAAAGCAGGCGATGTTCTTGGAACATTTGACTCAAACAAAATCGCTGCAGCTGGTCTTGATGATACAACAATGGTTATCGTTACAAATACAGCTGACTACGCTTCAGTAGCTCCAGTCGCAACAGGTTCAGTTGCTAAGGGTGATGCTGTGATCGAAGTGAAAATCTAATCAATCCTCTCTAATGTGAAAACGAACAAATGACATGTTTGTTCGTTTTTGCTTGAATGGTAAGATTTACAGAGGAAAATCTAAAAAATAGAGAAATTTAGACTTTTGAAATATGCTATAATAAAGAAAATAAAAACAAGAGGTTTATCATGACAAAATTATATGGAAGCTTGGAAGCGGGCGGTACAAAGTTTGTCTGTGCTGTCGGTGATGAAAACTTTAACGTTGTAGAAAAAACACAATTTCCAACAACAACTCCAATCGAAACAATCGATAAAACCATTGAGTTCTTCTCGAAATTCGATAATCTTGCTGGTCTTGCAGTTGGTTCATTTGGTCCGATTGATATTGATAAAAACTCAAAAACTTATGGCTTTATCACAACGACTCCAAAACCAAACTGGGCAAATGTGGACTTGCTTGGTGCCCTTCGTCGCGCCCTCAACGTGCCAATGTACTTCACTACAGACGTAAACAGCTCTGCTTATGGTGAAGTGGTTGCCCGTAATAATGCTGGTGGTCGTATCGAAAACTTGGTTTACTACACAATCGGTACTGGTATCGGTGCAGGTGTCATCCAACGTGGTGAGTTTATCGGCGGTGTGGGTCACCCTGAGATGGGCCATTATTATGTTGCTAGACACCCAATGGATATTGAAAAAGAGTTTAAGGGTGTTTGTCCTTTCCATAAGGGATGTCTGGAAGGCTATGCAGCTGGTCCAAGTTTGGAAGCTCGTACAGGTGTACGTGGGGAAAATATTGAACTCAACAACCCTGTTTGGGATGTTCAAGCCTACTATATCGCTCAAGCTGCGGTTAATGCGACAGTGACTTTCCGCCCAGACGTGATTGTCTTTGGTGGAGGGGTCATGGCTCAACAACACATGCTGGACCGTGTCCGTGAGAAATTTACATCTCTTCTTAATGGCTACCTACCAGTACCAGATGTGCGTGATTACATCGTGACGCCAGCAGTCGCAGGGAATGGTTCTGCCACACTTGGGAACTTTGTCCTTGCAAAAGAAGTTTCAAAATAAAGCACAAAATCCGCTTGGGAAACCAAACGGATTTTTTACATGTCAAAGCATTTGCCAGAAAAAGTCAATAATATAGGTCAGACCGTAGGTATAAACCACGAGGGTAAAGGGCTTGGTCAGAACGATGATAATCATATAGCGCTTGAAACTCATCTTGGTCAGGGCAGCCAGCATACAGAGAAAATCAGCTGGGCTAATGGGCCAAATCATCATAAAGATAAAGAAACGGTCAAAGCGATTGCCCTTATCTAGCCAACCGATATACTTGTCATAGGTGCGCTTGCTGACGACAGACTGGACAAAGGCAGCTCCGTAGAGGCGCACCAGATAAAAGATAATGGCACAGCCAATCACGATACCGATATAGTTGTAGATAGTCCCGATGATGTGACCGTAGATAAAGACACCAGCCACCGAGGTCAAGGCTCCTGGAATGATAGGAACGACCGTCTGTAAAATTTGTAAAAAGATAAAGAGAGGTGGCCCCCAGATGCCTGCCTGTTGGATGAAGGCAGAGAGGGTTTCCTTAGACTGTAAAACCCCAGCCTGATAAGCCCAAATACAGAAAATCAAACTCCCAATCCCACCGACAATCGATGAGATGTTGATAACTTGCTGTAAAAGGGGAGAAACAGCTTTCATTTGTTTATCCTGTGACATGTAAACTCCTCATAGATAGTATAACTCTACTATACCATATTTTGGAGGAGAAAGGGGGAATGAGTGTTTTTGAAGAGGAATAGAAAGTAAATAGGTCTACTTCCTAAAGTTTACATGTGATCTGAGTTTAGAATAATCGTCATTCAATAAATTTACAAATATTCTGTTGCTGACGGTGGTGGTCAATGCTCTAGAGGAATATTACCAAGTGGAAAGTAAGGCGAATGCTCACAAGTCTGCCAAGGAAGTTGGCAAGACCAGACAACTCCGTATCGAACTTTCAACCAGCTATGACCTCTTTATGCGTGATACCGCAGCCAGTGCAGAAGCCTATCCTGAAAAGGAACACCTGACTTAACTCCTCAAGGAACTCAATACAATCCGAGACAGTAAGCGCCGTCTCATCACTAGTGGCAAGAAAGATAAGAAGCCCAAACCAGCAGAACCAGCCCAAACAGCAGGATAAAGACAACCCCTTAGAAGCGGATTTCTAAGGGGATTTTTGTGGTTTCGTGGTATAATATAAGAAAATAGTAGATGAGATGAAATTTTTTTAATATGTACATTCAAATGTAATTTAAACTTGGTTGATTAAAGAATGGGGAGGGTCATGGAAGAAAATATTATTAAATCGAAAGAGAGAGTACAAAAACATGGGGAGGTTTTTACCCCTTCATGGATGGTCCAAAAGATGCTAGATACTCCTGGTATAAGGGAAAAAACAGCAGATATTTATGCGACTTTTCTGGAACCTTCAGCAGGAGATGGGAATTTTTTAGAAGCAATACTTCAAAGAAAACTCTCTGCTGTTACTAGGAATTATGACAAGAAAAATTGGAAAACAAAATCTTTGTTTGCTTTATCATCAATTTATGGAATTGAATATCTTGAAGATAATCTTGAAGTTGCTAGAGCAAGAATGTTTTTGCATTATCTTGATTGGTTTGAGGAAGCATTTGGAGAAAGGTTGAGTAGCAGAAATGATTTATATAAATCAGCTCGTTACTTAATTACTAAAAATATTGTTAGAGGGAATACATTGACAAAAAGACATCCTGATACAGATGAGCCTATCATGTTTAATGAGTGGAAACGAATAAAGGGTTATCCTAGTTTGGTTGAAAAAATTCCTTTTACATTTGCTGAATTATTTGGTGAAGATATAGTTGATAATGGAAAAATGATTGAAGGACAACTAAGCTTATTTGAACTCACGGAAGAAAACATGCAAAATAAAGAAGTCCGTCAAGTAAGGATTAAAAAAGTTTATACCTTGGGAGAATAGAATTTTATGATGTCGAATTTTGATTTTTTAAGAGTGAACATAGAAACAGCAGAACTTTTTTCAACTATAAATATGGCTGAGAATAACTATACTCAACAAGATTACGAGGGTGTGTTGACTAAAGTTCGTAAAGTTGCTGAGAATACAGCAATCCTATTTGCTGATCGTGTATTCATTGAATTACCGTCTCATTCTACTTTTCATGAGACGTTACAAACTATCAAATCTTATATTAAAAATAAGGCAGTAGTGGATGCTTTTTTTGAAATTAAAGGGCATGGAAATAATTCAGCTCATGAACTAAATCCTAAAGATGCAACTCAAGAGAATGCACTAAAGTCATTAAAGTTAGTTTATATGATTTTAGTTTGGTTCATGACTGAGTATGTTGATAAGAAAATTAAAGTTTCTTTGTATGAGAATTTCTTAGAACCCAAAGCGCAAGAGCGTTATACAACTGCCGAACGCAAGTTTATCTATGTTCAGACAGTGAATAATGAAAGTGGGAAATTTGCTGCTTATGAAGGGGCTCAAAAAATTGGAGAAGGATCTGTAGCTTCTGACGATATTGAAGCAGACTGGACCCCTAATAGTGAGTTTTTACGTAAAATAGCACCAAAAAGAATTAAGCAATATATGACAACCGCTGGTCTTCATTTTGAACTTGGGTGGGTTGAGCTAGCTTATAAAAAATCTACAAAAACTTGGTTTCATGATCATGACGTCCATGAAGTTTTAAAGCGGTCAGGAATTAAACACCCTGAAGAATTAGCAGGTAATGAATGGTTTAAGACTGATTTAGAGACAGCTAAAAAAGCCATCAAGGCAGTAAAGGATGGGCAATCTTTTATCAATGATATTCAAGCTGAATATAAAACTGAAAAAGTTAAAATCACGCTTCGTCCTGAACAGGATGCTGCCGTTAAGCAAACACAGGAAACATATAAGAAAAAAAATCGAATGCTTTGGAATGCCAAGATGCGTTTTGGTAAAACCTTAACCTCTTTGGAGCTTATTAAACAAGAAGGCTTTCAACGTGTTCTAATCATGACACATAGACCAGTAGTTCGTGATTCATGGTTTGAAGATTACAAAAAAATGGATATGGCAAACGCTGGGTATTTATATGGTTCAGTTGATGAGGGGGAAAAACTTTCAACACTGAAAAAGGGAGACAATCCCTTTATCTATTTCGCTTCTATTCAACTCCTCCGGTATAAAGGTGCTCAAACTAATCTTCCTGAATTTACTGATATAGACTGGGATTTAATCATTATTGATGAAGCACATGAAGGAACTCAAACTGAACTAAGTGATACAGTCATGAAAGCTTTAGTTAAAGAAGGTCACACCAAGATTCTAGAATTATCTGGTACACCATTTAACCTTCTTGATCAGTTTGCACCTGAACAAGTCTACACTTGGGACTATGTTATGGAACAACAAGCCAAACTGAAATGGGACTTGGAAAATCCTGATCAACCTAACCCATATGAACAACTTCCAGAAGTGCTTATGTATACTTTTGAGATGAAACATAAGGAAAAATTTACTGATGAAAATAAAGCTTTTAATTTCCGAGAATTTTTTAGAGTTGATGATAAGGGAGAATTAGTTTATAAAGCAGATGTTCGACGTTTTTTGGATAATATTACTAATCCAAATAGTGACACTAAGTATCCTTTTTCAACAAGAGAATATCGTGATGAACTCCGTCATACTCTATGGCTTATGCCAGGAGTTAAAGAAGCTAACGCTTTTGAAAGGCTTTTAACAGAACATCCAGTGTTTGGGATGGATTATAAGATTGTTAATGTCGTACGAAACGATAAGAGTGATAATATCTTAGATACTTCAGAGGATGATCTTTCGAAGGTACGTCAAGCGATTACGGATGATCCTTCGCAAACAAAAACAATCACTTTGACCGTTCGCAGATTAACAACAGGCGTCAATATTCCAGAGTGGACAGCCGTTATGTTTCTTTCCAATACAAGTAGTTCTATGAATTATTTACAGGCTGCTTTTCGTGCGCAGACACCATTCTCACATGAAAAATTAGGTATGAAGAAACGTTGTTACATCTTTGATTTTGCTCCTGATCGTGCTTTGACAGTAATGGCTGAAAGTGCTCAAATTAACTCAGGTGTTGGTAAGAAAAATACTCAACAACAGAAACAAGCTATGTCAAATCTGCTTAACTTTTTACCAATTTTGGGTAAAGGCGATAATGGCATGCAACCCTTTGATGTTGATCGTATGTTAACGCAGATAAAGAAAGTCTATGCCGAAAAAGCTGTTCGCTCAGGTTTTGAAGATGATAGCCTTTATAATGACCACCTCTTAACACTAACTTCTGATGATGCTGAACGTTTTAATAAATTAAGTGCTATCGTCGGTAAAACGCAAAAACAAAAAACACCTACCAAGGTGACAGTTAATAAAAGTGGTTTAACCAATGAAGAGTATGATAAGGCAGAACGTGGTAAGAAAAAACCACCTCGTGAACGTACTCAAGAGGAAAAAGAAGCAATAGAGAAACTCAAAGAGGCTCGTAAACAACAAAAAACTTTGATTTCTATCTTACGTGGAGTTTCTATTCGTATTCCAATGATGATCTACGGAATGGATGTCGATTTAAGTAAAGATATCACGATAGAAGATTTTATCAAAGAAGTCGATGACGAATCTTGGAAAGAATTTATGCCATCTGGATTCACTAAAGGAATGTTCAAAGAAATTACCAAGTATTATGATGCTGAAGTCTTTATTGAGGCTGGGCGGATCATTCGTCAACGAGCTAAATCTTTTGATAATCTTGATTTTATTGAACGTGCAGAAGAGATTGCCACTTTATTTAGTAGCTTTAAAAACCCAGATAAGGAGACTGTTTTGACACCATGGCGCGTGGTCAATATGCAAATTGCTAAAGGAATCGGAGGACTTAATTTTTATGATGATAACTTTGAATCTATGACAGATGGTGCTAAGCCTAATCTTCATTGGATAGAAACAGAAGTTACGGCTAGTGTTTACCATCCAGATACTAAAATCATTGATATTAATGCTAAGACGGGACTTTACCCTTTACATGCTGCTATGAGTCTCTATTATCGATATGTACAAAATAATGATGATAATCGCTTTGACGCCGACAGTGTCTATCGTGGAATCTTAGAAAACAACATTTATGCCATTGCAAAAACACCAATGGCTAAGACTATAACAGAACGAACGTTAGCAGGTTACAAAAAATTTAAAACGAATGTAGCCTATATCGAAAACTTTTCAAATACTTTAAAATCAAGTATTGAAGAAGGAAAAAAACAAGTAGAGGAGGCTTTTGAAAAAGTGAAATTTGATGTTGTGATTGGGAATCCCCCTTATCAGGAGTCTACGAATGATAAAACGATGAGACTTGGTCAACAAAAGAGAGTTCGTAATGTTTTTCAAGATTTTCAATTAGTTGCTGACGTTGTTGCTCAAAATTTCTCTTGTTTGATTTATCCTGGTGGACGATGGATCCATAGGTCTGGAAAGGGAATGTCAGAATTTGGATTAAGTCAAATAAATAGTCCGCACCTTGATAAACTATTTTATTATCCTAAGGCAGACGATATTTTTAGAGATGTTGCTATTGGTGACGGTATTTCAGTCGTAGTTAAAGATTTCAGCAAGGAAAATACTCAATTCGAATATATTTATTCTGAGGATGGATTTGATCAGGTTGAACTTCTTGATTATCCGGGTGAAAAATTATTAGTTTTAAATCCTAAGAATCGTCATGTTGTTGATAAGTTGGAAAAATTTGTTAATGTAAATAAATTTAAGTTTATCTCTGAAAGTAGTGTTATCAATCAAAAGTTATTCCAGATTGAGAGTGACTTTGCAGAACGGAATCCTGATAAAGTTCAGATTTATACTGGACAGTCATTAGATTACAAAAATCAAATTAAATTACTGACCAATGATAAAAGTGGTAAAACTGGACGAGCAATGTGGTTTATTGCTGATAAAGATGCTATTAAGGTGAATAGTCATTTGATTGATAAGTGGAAAGTTGTGGTATCTAGTGCCAATGCAGGTGGCCAAAAACGTGATAATCAGCTGGAGATTTTAGATAATCATTCTGCTTTTGGACGATCTCGCATAGCTCTAAAAGCGTTTGATACTGAGCAAGAAGCACAAAATTTCTATAAGTATATGAAGAGTTATATTATTAGATTTGCATTTTTGATGACGGACGAATCGCTTAAGTCATTGGGAAAATATGTACCAGATTTAATAGATTATAGCTCAGAGAATAATATAATTGATTTTGAAGATGATATTGATTTGCAGTTGAAGAAATTAATGAAACTTTCAGGACTTGAGATGGAATATATTAAAGAATATGTTGACAACTTCAAAAAGTAAAAGAAGTAGAGGTAAAAATACTTTTTTATTTATGTGTCATGTTAAGTTAGATTAGTAATGGAAGGAAAAGAAATGTTACTTTTTTCTACAATTTTAAAGATTGATAAGTCGTTAACTAAAGATGATTTTTTGAATTTAGTAATTGAATGGAATCAAGGAAGTCCACATGAAAATAATGTTATACCCAATTTGAATTGGGATGGATCCTACAATCAAAAATTTGGTGATGAAACCATTTCACTGGAATTTAAAGAATATAGAAATGAAGAAATCATAGCTGTAAGATATGTAAAAAAATTAGATGATGGAATCATTTGGAAAACAGATTATATCATGAACTTTAGAGACTATAAAATGTCAATCATGCTGGATCGTAGTTTTACAGAAGATGCTATTGGTGTTGATCCTTCATTCACAACTCCATTATTTATTAAACTATTGATTGAAAAGGTTATGTTGTAAATGACAATGATCTTCCTATATTGATGGATCCCCATTGGATTGATTTTGAAAATGCCAATATTTTGACTGATGTCATAAATAGTACAAAGAGCTATGATTTACCCGTGGTTTATGTATCAAAGACATTTTCAGATAGGATTCCTATTGACATTAATAAATTGGCTTATTCCCTTAAAGGTGTAGCACATATTTTTGTACAATATGATCTTGAAACAAATACTTTAATTCGGGAACAATGTGAGGGGCTAACGAGTACAATGGAGCAATTGGAATCTATTATCAATCAGATGTGGTGAAACATAAGAGACTTTTAAATTATGAATATTTTGATCCCACTATAACTAGACAAAACATTGTAAAAGACATTATTAATTTTACAAATCAGCAAAGCATTGATCCTTTATATACTTGGGATGGAGTGACAACCTTCCTACTTAATGATCGTTTCGAAAGTCAAAGAGAAAAAAGAACTAAAGCAGAGAGAACTAAGGAAGAAACGGAGGAACTCCTCAATAGTTTTAGTAGTGATTTCGATGATCTTACGGAAGAAAATAGCCGTTTACGTGACAGTATCTCTGATTTGGAAAATGAGTTAGCTTTCTATAAAGATTCTTTCAATAATAGGACAGTGAATGATAGTGGTTTCTTATCTAGTGGAAGTGAAAAGGAATTTTTCCAAGATGAGAAGAAAGAATTTATTTTATCTGTATTATCTGATAGTTTAGCAAATATTCAAGATGATACACGCAAAAAACATATTGTTCAGGATATTATTCAGCAAAATAATATTGAAGATTTTCTTAGTAAGAAGAGAGAAGAAGTAAAACGTCTCTTAACAGACTACAGAGGTTTAACTGGAAAGTTGAAGCAAGATTTGAAACAATTGGGATTCTCTATTTCTGACGAAGGGAAACATTATAAACTAACTTATTTTGATGATAACCGTTATACTATTACCATGGCAAAAACTCCAAGTGATGGACGAGCTGGAAAGAATAATGTTTCGGAAATAAATAAGAAAGTTTTTTAGAATTAACGTCATTTTATAGATTATGAAGAATTTCCGCGGATCAGAAACCGACGCTGAACTTAAAGAATTTTTGAATGATTTTAAAGGGTGATGGAGAAGGTTTTTTCCATCCCTGTAGAAATCGAAATCCTAAAAATAGAGGAGGTCAGCAATCACTATGAGTAATAAAATGTTGAATATAGAGACCTGATTGCTTTCCGTCTAGGTTGGTTTCGATTAGGAGATGTTGGTATTTTTGATGTAGCAGGGAAAGTTGTTCATCTTGGAGCGAGACTACAGTTTGTTCCTAATCTGTTATCGGGCTTATTTATTTGGACTAAATTTAGTCAGATATCTGATATTGTCAAATCTTGTATCGTGCATTTTGAAAATAATTTGTCATAATTTCAAAAAAAGTAAAAAATCCTTGAATTATTTGTTAAAAACGGTATAATGGAATTAATAGGACCGCCCACCTCTCTTTGATGTGACAAGGCGGACATTTTTTTATACGGAAGTTATTATGAAAATTAAAGAATTTAAAACTTGGGATGAGCAGGTAGCCAAATTAATTGAGCACGGTTGTAAAGATATCAAATCAAAGGAGTATGCGATTGATATTTTACAAAAGGTTAATTATTATCGACTAACTGCTTATTTTTTACCTTTTCGTGATAAAGAGACGCAGAAGTATGATTCCAGTAAGGTTTCTTTGGAAAAAATTTATGGAATTGCTTGTTTTGATGCAGAGTTACGCTTGCTTATTTTCAAGTATTTAGAGGATATTGAGTTGTATTTTAGGACTCAAGTTGCCTATCATCATGGAAACAAATACGGAGCTTTAGCTTATAAAGAAGCGATTAATTTTAATAAATTTCATAAACATGATGAATTTTTAGAAGATATTGAAAAAGAATTGAGCCATAGACAGAAAAGTCCGATTTATAAGCATCATCAGCGAAAATATGATGGAGAATTCCCTATTTGGGTTTTAGTAGAATTTTTTACTTTTGGAATGACTTCGAAATTTTTTGCAGATTCTCCGATAGATATTCAACAAGAAATTGCTAAAAATGTCGGTATAAAGTCCACTCAAGTTAGAACCTATCTAGAAGTTGCAGTGGTTTTAAGAAATTACTGCGCCCATTATAATCGATTATACTACACAAGCTTTACAAAGATCCCTGGTCAACTCCCTGCTTTTATGAATGACAATAGTAAATTGAAAAATAGACTAATGGCACAGCTTTATGCAGTTAAAAGCCTCTATCCTGATAAGAAAAAATGGAATGAAGGTTTTTTATGTGAATTGTCAGAACTCATTAAACGCTATCAAGCAGTGATTCATCTGCATCATATTGGATTTGTGGGGAAATGGGAAGAAATACTAAAGAAATGAGAGAGTACGAAATGAACATTCCTAGAAGAAATCCAAAACTGTCCCGTTGAGTGGAAAGAGTTGGGGGAAGTGGCATTCATAAAGCGTGGGGAAACAATTACCTCATTTACTTGAAAAACGAAGTGCCTATGTGGAAATTCGAGATGAATTTTTGAACCTTAAAAATTATGAAAAGACTAAGGATTTGGATGTTGATCTTTCAGATGTTGCATTTGAAATCGAACTCTTAAAAACAGATGAGATTAATCTGGACTACATTCTTGCATTGATTGTTGAAAAATCGAAGAATTCTGAGTCCAAAGAAGCAATGAAAGCAGAAGTTAGTCGTGTGATTCGTTCTAGTATCGATATTCGTGCCAAAGAAGAGTTGGTTATCGGCTTTATCAATGACACTGATTTGCAAAAATTGAAAGACCATGATGGGATTATCAATGCTTTCTATGAATATGGCAAGGAGCGCAAGAAAATCGCAATCCATGACCTAGCTGAGGCTGAGAAGCTTGTAGCTGATTATCAATTATTCATCGACAAATCAATTCAACGAGGTTATGCTGAGAACAGTGGGACTGATTTGGATTCGATTATTCCCCCAACTTCTCGTCGACAGGGAGCGCGTGAACGGAAAAAGCAAGAAGTTTTACGTAAGATTCAGTTGTTGGTAGAGACTTATTCAGGTATTTAAGGGGGTGTCGACCACGATTTATTAGAAAAATCAGGTTCTACAAAAAACACTATTTATTCGCTCATTTTTAAGTTAAAACTTTGTTTCCATATTTCCTGGAAACTGATAGAAAACAAGGAGAAACATGGAACAAACTAACCAAAAATCCCAGTGCCAACAACTCTGGGCTAGGAACAAATATCTCGTCTTGAGTCATTCCAGCAATATTTACAATGAGATTCGCCAATACTTGAAGAATGAACAGGTGGAGGTGAGTAAGGTTCAAGAGATGATTGACCGTGCATGTCAAATCCCAGAACACAGGGGTCAGGTTTGCAATGCCTTTCAACATGTTTGGGGCTATTTCAAAAAGAAAGCGACAGATGCCGAGCGCAAGGACTACATGCTCTTGCTGGATCGCTACCGCTTTGGTCAGGCTTCCAAGGAAGATGTGATCGCTAAGACTCGAGACTTGCTTGAACGCTATCCAAATAGCTTCTTGCAACATTCGACTTTACTGAAAGGAGACTCCTATGAGACTTTGGCATGAGGCTTTGATTCCACAACTTCCACGTCCTCAACTTTTGGGGCAACATCGAGAGTGTTGTGCCCTACGTGGCAATGGCTGGGGCAGAAAGCATGCGACGGTGGACTATGTCTTTACTCACTCACCCTATCGTCTCTATGCCTATCATGACTTGATCATGGAGGAGATGGCTAACCGTGGCTACAATGTCAGTCCAGAGTGGCTGGACAAGAACTATCGTGGTAAGACTTGCCTTCCTTATGAAGATTTAGCAGAGGAGAAGTTGACTAATCCTATATACAGTGAACATGACGACGCCTATTATGAGGAGTGTCTGGCTAATCTCGGTGAGAAGGGGATAGAGCTGGAATAATAGTAAGGATTGTCTTTAATTTATAACTCTTCCCGTAATTTTTTTCGAATAATAAAGATGAGACCTTTGGAATTTTTCTAAGGTCTTCTTTTTATGAATGTTAGGATTTACTTTTAATAACTTTTGAGTTCTAATTAAATTAGAAAGAAAGAAGGTTAAGTGATGAAGACTAGTGCTATTGGTAGTAATTGGAAGGATGTCCGATCTGAACTCTTTACCAAGGAGGAAATTCTTGAAAGTGATATGCGAGTGGCTATCATGAGTGAGTTGATTGAAGCCAGACATGAGCAAGGAATCAGCCAGAAAAAGCTAGAAGAACTTAGTGGAGTAAGCCAGCCTGTCATAGCTAGAATGGAAACAGGAAAGACTAGTCCTCAGTTGGATACAGTCTTGAAAGTTTTAGCTAGTTTAGGAAAGACACTAGCAGTCGTTCCACTTGAATAGGGGAAAAGTTGACTAGAATCAGTAATAGTCTTTTCTAATAACAAGTCATAGTCACTTATAAGAATTACTAATAACGCATTTGAGTATTCTAACTGGGATACAGCTATAAAACAAGCTATACAAAGGATTTGAGGCATGTGTCTCAAGTCTTTTTCTTTTGTTCAAAATAAAGGTATAGTTTCAAACTATATCAAAGCCTAATTTTTTACAATTATACAGATGATTTCTTTTCTGTTAAGATAGTTTCAACAACAAATTTTGGAGGACACATCATGTCAACTACAATTATCGGTTTCCCTCGTTTGGGCGAATTCCGCGAATTAAAATTTACAACTGAAAAATACTTTAGAAAAGAAATCTCAGAAGAAGAACTCTTGGCAGCAGCAAAAGAATTGCGCGCTAAACACTGGAATATCGTCAAAGAAAAAGGTATCACTGAAATCCCATCAAATGACTTTTCTCACTATGATAACTTCCTAGACGCAGCTTTCCTTTTCAACGTGGTACCTGCTTCAGTTCAAAACTTGGACTTGTCTGACCTTGAGCGCTACTTTGCTTTGGGTCGTGGTTACCAAGGAGAAAAGGGGGATGTTCGTGCCCTTCCAATGAAGAAATGGTTCAACACCAACTACCACTACATCGTTCCTAAATTTGAAAAAGACACTCAAGTTAAACTTGCAGGTCACAAGATTTTCGATGAGTTTCAAGAAGCAAAAGAACTTGGATTGAACACTCGCCCTGTTCTTGTAGGTCCATTCACTTTCCTTCAATTGTCAGACTTTGAAGAAGGCGTGAAAGCAGAAGACTTCGTAGATAGCTTAGTGGCTGCTTACCAAGAAGTTTTTGCTAAATTGGCAGAACTTGGTGCGACTCGTATCCAATTGGATGAAGCTGCTCTTGTTAAAGACTTGACAGCTGAAGAAAAAGCTCTTTTCTTGAACCTCTACAACAAACTTTTGGCTGGTAAAAAAGGTCTTGAAGTCTTACTTCAAACTTACTTCGGAGACGTTCGTGACGTCTACGCTGACCTTGTGAAATTGCCAGTAGATGCTATCGGTCTTGATTTCGTTGAAGGTAAGAAAACTCTTGAATTGGTTAAAGGTGGCTTCCCAGCTGACAAGACTCTCTACGCAGGTATTGTCAATGGTAAAAACATCTGGCGTAACAACTACGAAAAGAGCTTGGCTGTTCTTGAGCAAATCCCAGCTGAAAACATTGTCTTGACAAGCTCATGCTCACTTCTTCATGTGCCATTTACAACTGCTAATGAAGAATTTGAACCAGCTATCTTGAACCACTTTGCCTTTGCAGTTGAAAAATTGGATGAGATTCGTGATTTGGATGCTATCCGCAATGGTCAAGGTGAAGCAGCACTTGCAGCTAACAAAGAACTCTTTGCGACTGAGCGTGTTGGTGAAAATGCTGAACTTCGTGCGCGTATCGCTGGCTTGACAGACGCAGACTACACTCGTTTGCCAGCCTTTGCAGAACGTGAAGCTATCCAAGAAGAAGCTTTCAAACTTCCAGCTCTTCCAACAACAACTATCGGTTCATTCCCTCAAACAAAAGAAGTTCGTGCTAAACGTTTGGCTTACCGTAAAGGCGAATTGTCTCAAGAAGAGTACGACGCTTTCCTTGCTGAAACAATTGACGAATGGATCAAATGGCAAGAAGATATCGACTTTGATGTCCTTGTTCACGGTGAGTTCGAGCGTAATGACATGGTTGAGTACTTTGGTCAAAACTTGTCAGGTTACCTCTTCTCTAAAAATGGTTGGGTACAATCATACGGTATGCGTGGAGTTAAACCACCAATCATCTGGGGTGATGTCACTCGTCTTAACCCTATCACTGTTAAATGGTCTAGCTATGCACAAAGCCGTACAAACAAACCTGTTAAAGGTATGTTGACTGGACCAGTAACTATTCTCAACTGGTCATTCCCACGTGAGGACATCTCTATCAAGGATTCTACTCTTCAAATCGCCCTTGCTATCAAGGATGAAGTGCTCGACCTTGAAGCTGCTGGTGTGAAAATCATCCAAATCGACGAGGCTGCTCTTCGTGAAAAATTGCCACTTCGTCGTAGCGACTGGTACGAAGACTACCTTGACTGGGCAATTCCTGCCTTCCGCTTGGTACACTCAACAGTAGCTCCAGACACACAAATCCACACTCACATGTGTTACTCAGAATTTACAGATATCATCCCAGCTATCGATAACTTGGATGCGGACGTTATCTCATTTGAGGCTAGCCGTTCAAACCTTGAAATCTTGGACGAACTCAAAGCGAAAAACTTCCAAACAGAAGTGGGACCTGGGGTTTACGATATCCACTCACCTCGTGTGCCAAATGAAGGCGAAATCGACCATACAATCGAAGCTATCCTTGCTAAAGTGCCAAGCAAGAAAGTTTGGATCAACCCTGACTGTGGTTTGAAAACACGTGGTATTCCAGAAACAAAAGAAAGCTTGATCCGCCTTGTTGAAGCAGCTAAAGCTGCGCGTGAGAAATTGTAAGATAAGGATTTCTTAAGAAGTGCTGTTTGGTCAATCTGCCTGTTTCACTTGGATTCTAGGAATCCAGCTAACGAAAAATCAACTAGAAAAGGATAATGACTATGTCACGCCAAACACCGTCACTCTCATTTGAAGTGTTCCCTCCAAACCCAGCCGTGGGTAATGATAACATTATTTCTGCTCTTCAAGATATGCAGGAGTTGGCTCCCCACTTTATCAGTGTAACTGCCAGCAATAATAAGTTTAATATTAAGGAAACAACGGTTCGTTTGGCTGACTTTATCCAAAATGACTTGGCGATTCCGACTATTGCCCACTTGCCAGCTATTTATCTGACCAAGAACAAGGTCGCTGAAACTATTGCTGACTTGGACAAGGTTGGGGTACAGAAAATCTTGGCTCTTCGTGGGGATATTATTCCTGATGTGGAACCACAAAAGGATTTCCGCTATGCAACGGACTTAATTGAGTTCATCAAGGAACAAGCCCCTCACTTTGATATTGTTGGTGCTTGTTATCCAGAAGGGCATCCAGATTCACCAAATCAGATTTCAGATATCCAAAATCTTAAGAAGAAAGTGGATGCAGGCTGTTCCAGTCTTGTAACTCAGCTTTTCTTTGACAATGAGCGCTTTTATGATTTCCAAGACAAGTGTATCTTGGCTGGGATTGATGTTCCTATTCATGCAGGGATTATGCCAATTCTGAATCGAAATCAGGCTCTCCGCCTCTTGAAGACTTGTGAGAATATCCATCTTCCACGCAAATTTAAAGCCATTTTAGACAAGTATGAGCATGACCCTGAGTCGCTCAGAGCAGCAGGACTTGCCTATGCAGTGGACCAAATCGTGGACTTGGTAACTCAGGATGTTGCTGGTGTGCATCTTTACACTATGAACAATGCTGAAACAGCAAAACACATCCACCAAGCAACTCATGCTTTGTTTAATCATCAGTCTCTAGGATAATAAAAAGCAAACCATTCTTCTCAGGTGAGGGGAATGGTTCCTTTTTAATGGTAAAGACCGCACTTTTTAAGAAAAATATGATAAAATAGACTCTGTACGTACTTGATACAAAGATGAGGGTATTTAGGTTGTAGAAGTTTGTTTAAAGTTGATTATTTTTTAAACAAAATCTGATAATGTGTGTCTCAAAAAACACGAACGGAGTGAGTACTTAAAAGATATTTCACGCTATCTTGGTATCCTAGATGATGACAATATTATTATCTAAAGACGGGATTTTTGAGAATAAAATAGTTCGGGAAACTATTTTAGCCTGAGCATAGAAATGAAAAGGCGAAGTAATTAAAAATTACCATTGAAATTCCATTGGATTTCTAAAATCATCCACTGGATAATTTTACCTCCCGTCCGCACTATTTCAGGGAAATATCAAAAAGATACTTAATTGAATTTTGGTCTCATTTCTTAGGAAAAAAGATAAGCTTCCTAGCACTCATCGAGTGCGGCGTCACCTTCCTATTTTTCTACAGAAATGTTCGGCAAGCCGAACCGTCCAAAATATCTTGTGTAATTGAACCCGGCCGAAAAGCTGTGTAAAAAAGATAAACTGTCTTGTCTTCATCGAAGACTTCGTCAGTTTCCTATTTTTACTTTGCTTTTGACGCCCTTAGTATCTTGATTTTTGTAGGCAAGGCGTATAATTTCATCAATCCAAAGGGGATTAAAATGACAAAACAAGTGTTTCAAACGACTTTTGCGGGTCGTGAGTTAATTGTAGAGACTGGTCAGGTTGCTAAGCAAGCAAATGGCTCTGTTGTCGTTCGTTATGGTGAGTCAACGGTCTTGACTGCTGCCGTTATGTCTAAGAAGATGGCGACTGGGGATTTCTTCCCTCTTCAAGTCAACTATGAAGAAAAAATGTATGCAGCTGGGAAGTTTCCTGGTGGCTTTATGAAACGTGAAGGACGTCCTTCAACGGATGCAACTTTGACAGCGCGTTTGATTGACCGTCCAATCCGTCCTATGTTTGCGGAAGGTTTCCGTAATGAAGTACAAGTCATCAACACAGTTCTTTCTTATGATGAAAATGCCTCAGCACCAATGGCAGCTATGTTTGGTTCATCCTTGGCGCTTTCTATTTCAGATATTCCATTTGACGGCCCAATCGCTGGGGTGCAAGTGGGCTATGTAGATGGTCAAATCATCATCAACCCAAGTCAAGAACAAGCAGAGTGTTCGCTTCTTGAATTGACAGTAGCTGGTACCAAGCACGCCATCAACATGGTAGAGTCTGGAGCTAAAGAATTGTCAGAAGAAATCATGTTGGAAGCCCTTCTTAAAGGTCACGAAGCTGTTAAAGAATTGATTGCCTTCCAAGAAGAAATCGTTGCGGCAGTGGGTAAAGAAAAAGCAGAAGTAGAATTGCTTCATGTGGATGCTGAACTACAGGCTGAAATCATCGCAGCCTATAACAGTGACCTCCAAAAAGCTGTTCAAGTAGAAGAAAAATTGGCTCGTGAAGCTGCAACTCAAGCAGTTAAGGACCAAGTAACTGCTGTTTACGAAGAAAAATATGCAGACCACGAAGAATTTGACCGTATCATGCGTGATGTGGCTGAAATCTTGGAACAAATGGAACACGCTGAAGTACGCCGTTTGATCACAGAAGACAAGGTGCGTCCTGACGGTCGTAAGGTCGATGAAATCCGTCCTTTGGATGCGGTTGTTGACTTCCTTCCTCGTGTTCATGGATCAGGTCTCTTTACTCGTGGGCAAACTCAGGCTCTTTCAGTCTTGACCTTGGCTCCGATGGGTGAAACTCAAATCATTGATGGTTTGGACCCAGAGTACAAGAAACGCTTTATGCACCACTATAACTTCCCACAATATTCTGTAGGGGAAACCGGTCGTTACGGTGCGCCAGGTCGTCGTGAAATTGGTCACGGTGCTCTGGGTGAGCGTGCCCTTGCTCAAGTCTTGCCAAGTTTGGAAGAATTTCCATATGCTATCCGTTTGGTAGCAGAAGTCTTGGAATCAAATGGTTCTTCTTCTCAAGCCTCTATCTGTGCGGGAACTCTTGCCCTTATGGCTGGTGGTGTGCCAATCAAGGCGCCAGTAGCAGGGATTGCCATGGGACTCATCTCAGATGGAAATAACTACACAGTCTTGACTGATATCCAAGGTTTGGAAGACCACTTTGGAGACATGGACTTTAAGGTTGCGGGTACTCGTGAAGGGATTACAGCCCTTCAAATGGATATCAAGATTCAAGGGATTACTGCAGAAATCTTGACTGAGGCTCTTGCCCAAGCCAAGAAAGCCCGTTTTGAAATCCTTGATGTGATTGAAACAACCATTCCAGAAGTTCGTCCAGAATTGGCTCCAACTGCTCCGAAAATTGATACCATTAAGATTGATGTGGACAAGATTAAGATTGTCATCGGTAAGGGTGGAGAAACCATCGACAAGATTATCGCTGAAACAGGTGTTAAGATTGACATCGACGAAGAAGGTAACGTCTCTATCTACTCTAGCGATCAAGATGCCATCAACCGTGCTAAAGAAATCATTGCAGGTTTGGTTCGTGAAGCTAAAGTGGATGAAGTTTACCGTGCTAAAGTCGTTCGTATTGAGAAATTTGGTGCCTTTGTCAACCTCTTTGACAAGACAGATGCCCTTGTTCATATCTCTGAAATGGCTTGGACGCGAACTAACCGTGTAGAAGACTTGGTAGAAATCGGTGATGAAGTTGATGTTAAGGTGATTAAGATTGATGAAAAAGGTCGTATCGATGCTTCTATGAAGGCTCTTCTTCCTCGTCCACCAAAACCTGAGCATGAGGAAAAAGGCGAGAAGTCTGAGCGTCCTCACCGCCCACGTCATCACAAGGACCAAAAACCTAAGAAAGAATTTACAGAAACACCAAAAGATTCAGAATAAGAAAAGGAGAAATGTATGGGATGGTGGCGCGAAACCATTGATATCGTAAAAGAAAATGATCCAGCGGCCCGCACCACTTTGGAGGTTTTGCTGACTTATCCAGGTGTCAAGGCCTTGGCGGCCCACCGTATCTCCCATTTTCTCTGGAAGCATGGCTTCAAACTCCTGGCTCGTATGCACAGTCAGTTTTGGCGCTTTTGGACGCAGATTGAGATTCATCCGGGTGCCCAGATTGATTCAGGTGTTTTTATCGACCATGGTTCAGGGTTGGTGATTGGAGAGACAGCGATTGTTGAAAAGGGTGTTCTCCTTTATCATGGGGTGACTCTTGGGGGAACAGGGAAAGACTGTGGCAAACGCCATCCGACCGTTCGTCAGGGCGCTCTCATATCAGCCCATGCCCAAGTTATCGGACCTGTGGAAATCGGTGAAAATGCCAAGGTTGGTGCAGCAGCAGTTGTCGTGGCAGATGTACCTAGTGATGTGACAGTTGTCGGTATTCCGGCCAAGATTGTTCGTGTTCATGGAAAGAAGGATGAGCCTGTCATTCATGAAGTCGAAGAAAAACGAGAGTACTACGTCAATAAACTCGAGCAGGCTAAAGAAGCCAGTCACAGATCGTCTGGGTTGTAGAGGATAGCTATATGATTCAAGCAAGAAACAAGTTAAGCCGAGAGGAGTTATCTGAGGCGAAAAAACTAATTAACTGTTGCCAAAACTATGACGGTACCTATCGTGATCCCTATCTTTCTAACATGCTTAATTTTGACCCAAACATGCCCGCCTTTTTCCTTTATTATGAAAAAGGCGAACTTGTTGGTTTATTAACTGTCTATGCAGATGACCAAGATGTAGAAGTGACGATACTGGTTCATCCAGATCATCGCCGTCAGGGGATTGCGCGTGCATTGTTTACTAGTTTTGAGAAAGAAACGGCTTCTTTCCCTATTCGTTCAGTTACTTTTCAGACAGAACGTATTTTTCTAGACCGCCATCCTGATTTTGTTAGCAACTGGGGATTGGTCGAGGACGAGGATACAGAAACTTGGTTGGGTAAGGATAGAAGACCTTATCCGTTAGCAAAGGTTTCTAATCTTGAAGTTTTGTTAGCAGATAGTTCGTATCAGGAGCAAATCAGTCAGTTAAAATTTCAGGCATTCTCAGAAGAGCATGAATCTAGAGAGATTGTGGATAGATATGTCGCTGAAGCTCTGAAGGATCCAGAAAGTCGCTTATATATTTTGTTAAAAGACGGTCAGGTTATCGGAACTTGCACGGTAGATTTATCGACTAATACGAATTACTTCTACGGTTTAGCAATATCGGAACCTGAACGTGGGAAAGGCTATGGAAGCTATTTAGCAAAATACCTTGTCAACCAATTGATTGAGCAAAATGATAAGGAATTTCAGATTGCAGTGGAAGATAGCAATGTAGGTGCCAAGCGCTTGTATGAAAAAATTGGCTTTGTCAAACAGACTCAGGTGGTTTATCTGAATGAGAAAGGAGCAAGGGATTCCGAAGTGTAGAGATATTCGGACTGAAATTCAATTGAACTCTTAGTGATGAAACTAACTGTTCTCGGATTTTGGCTTTCCTGATTATGATTTATGATTAAAATCTATGACACCATGTCTCGTGATTTGCGAGAATTTGTCCCAATCGAGGACGGCAAGGTCAAGATGTATGTTTGTGGGCCAACCGTGTATAACTATATCCACGTGGGGAATGCTCGCTCAACAGTGGCTTTTGATACGGTTCGTCGCTATTTTGAGTATCGTGGGTACGAGGTTGCCTATATTTCCAATTTTACGGATGTGGATGATAAGATTATCAACCGTGCCAAGGAAGAAGGTATCACGCCTCAGGAGGTTGCGGACAAGTACATCGCTGCCTTTCGTGAGGATGTGACGACCTTGGGCGTCAAACCTGCGACTCGCCATCCTCGTGTGGTGGAGTTTATGGCTGACATCATCCGCTTTGTGGAAGACTTGATTGAGAAAGGCTTTGCCTACGAGAGTCAAGGAGATGTCTATTTTCGTGTGGAAAAATCTCACAACTATGCCAAATTGGCTAATAAAACCTTGGAAGATTTGGAACTAGGTGCTTCAGGTCGTACCGATGAAGAGACGGCTCGTAAGGAAAATCCTGTGGACTTTGCACTATGGAAATCTGCCAAATCAGGTGAGATTTCTTGGGAAAGTCCTTGGGGACCTGGTCGTCCAGGCTGGCATATCGAGTGTTCGGTCATGTCGACAGAGATTCTGGGTGATACCATTGATATCCACGGTGGTGGAGCCGATCTGGAGTTTCCTCATCATACCAATGAAATTGCCCAGTCAGAAGCCAAAACAGGCAAGACTTTCGCCAACTATTGGATGCATAATGGCTTTGTCAATATCGACAATGTCAAGATGTCCAAGTCCTTGGGTAACTTTATCACAGTGCACGATGCCCTCAAAACCATTGATGGGCAAGTACTTCGTTTCTTCTTTGCAACTCAACATTACCGCAAGCCTATCAACTTTACGGAAAAAGCAGTGCGTGATGCCGAGACCAATCTCAAGTATCTGAAGAACACTTATGAACAACCATTCACTGGAACTGTAGATGCTCAAGAGTTGCAAGCCTTTAAAGATAAGTTTGTAGCAGCTATGGATGAAGATTTTAACGCTGCCAACGGTATTACAGTAGTCTTTGAAATGGCTAAATGGATAAACTCTGGCAACTATGATGCAAGTGTCAAGCAAGCTCTTGCAGATATGTTAGAGGTCTTTGGGATTGTCTTTGTTGAGGAAGTATTGGATGCAGACATTGAAGCCTTAATCCAAAAACGCCAAGAAGCGCGTGCCAATCGTGACTTTGCGACAGCTGACCAGATTCGTGATCAACTGGCTGCTCAAGGCATTAAACTACTGGATACAAAAGATGGAGTGAGGTGGACTCGTGATTGATGTCAATCTCATTAACGGGATTGCGCTAGCCTTTGAAGGAGATGCGGTTTATTCTATGTATATTCGCCGCCACCTCATCCTCAAAGGTATGACCAAGCCCAATAAACTCCATCAAGAAGCGACCAAGTATGTGTCAGCCAAAGCTCAGGCACGCCTGATTTCCCTCATGTTGGAGGAGCAAGTCTTAACGGAAAAAGAAGAAGAAATCTACAAACGTGGTCGCAATACTAATAGCCACACAAAGGCCAAAAATGCCGATGTGGTGACTTACCGTATGTCCACGGGTTTTGAAGCAGTCATGGGCTATCTTCATATGACTGAAAATCTGGAACGGCTTGAGAGCTTGATTTCGTGGTGCATCCAAAAAGTAGAGGAGTAGAAATGCTTGTAAAAGAACTACAAGACTGGTTTCCCGAGGCTCAGATTTCAGACCAACCAGTAGAGAAAGAAGGCTATCTCACTCTCCCTTTAGCTTCTCAGCAGTGGATTTTGCTGGAGGAAGCTGGGTTAAGCGAGCGTGAAAAGCAGTTGGTTGCCCTTTTGACCCAGCAGGAGCAGGCTCGCTCGCTCAATCCTTGGTATTCTTATCTGGTTGAGGGTAAGGGACAGGCGCCGAAAACTTTTAAAAAGATTCAGTTGGTTTATTGTCATCTTTCCTATTTTCAGCAGGAAAATCTAGCTTCTTGGCTGGATATGATGCGGACCCTTTTTCCTAACTGTCAGACAGTGCTTCAGGTTGGAGCTCAGGATTATGTTTTCGTACTTCAACAAGATAAATACACTTCTGTACGAGCTATTTTAAGTGATACGATTGAAGCGGTTGAGTATGATTTTGGACTGCGTCTATCTATCATGTTGGGTCAGGTTTGGTCTCAGACAGGCCATCAAGCCCTATCAGACTTAATCAAAGCGGAGCGCGATTTGTTCAAGACTTGGTGGCGTCAGGGTCACCAAGGTGTTCATACCTTTTCACAACTCTATCTTTGGAGTATGGGGGAAAGAATTGTGGACCTGAGAGTCATTAAAGAATGCCTGCACCAGATGATTTTGGATCAGGACCAGATTCAGGAAATCATTCTCTCTCTTTGGAAAAATAGTGCTGTTCTCACTAAAACAGCACAACAACTGTATTTGCATCGTAATTCTCTCCAATACAAGATTGATAAGTGGGAAGAATTGACAGGTCTACAGTTGAAGGAATTGACTGACCTGACCCTGTGCTATCAGTTGATTTTACCAGATATTCTCTAAAGTTTTGTGCAAGTTGCACAGAACTTTTTTGTTTTTTTGGTCACCTTGCCATAGAAAAGTAAAACGTTTTCATCTATAATAAAACTATCAAAAGACAAAAGGAGTTCACCTCATGGTAGAATTGAATCTTAAAAATATTTACAAAAAATATCCAAACAGCGAACACTACTCAGTTGAAGACTTCAACTTGGACATCAAAGACAAAGAATTTATCGTTTTCGTAGGTCCTTCAGGATGTGGTAAATCAACAACTCTTCGTATGATTGCTGGTCTTGAAGATATTACAGAAGGTACTGCATCTATCGATGGAGTGGTTGTCAACGACGTAGCTCCAAAAGATCGTGACATCGCCATGGTATTCCAAAACTACGCTCTTTACCCACACATGACGGTTTATGACAACATGGCTTTCGGTTTGAAATTGCGTAAATACAGCAAGGAAGACATCGACAAACGTGTGCAAGAAGCAGCTGAAATCCTTGGATTGAAGGAATTCTTGGAACGTAAACCAGCTGACCTTTCAGGTGGTCAACGTCAACGTGTTGCCATGGGTCGTGCCATCGTCCGTGATGCGAAAGTATTCTTGATGGACGAACCTTTGTCAAACTTGGATGCAAAACTTCGTGTATCTATGCGTGCTGAAATTGCGAAAATCCACCGTCGTATCGGAGCTACAACTATCTACGTAACTCACGACCAAACAGAAGCGATGACACTTGCAGACCGTATCGTTATCATGTCAGCAACTAAGAACCCTGCTGGTACAGGTACTATCGGACGTGTAGAACAAATCGGTACTCCTCAAGAAGTTTACAAAAACCCAGTTAACAAATTCGTAGCAGGATTCATCGGAAGCCCAGCAATGAACTTCATCAATGTGAAATTAGTTGGTAGCGAAATTGTTTCTGACGGTTTCCGTTTGAAAGTTCCAGAAGGAGCTTTGAAAGTTCTTCGTGAAAAAGGATATGAAGGTAAAGAATTGATCTTCGGTATCCGTCCAGAAGATGTGAATGCAGAACCTGCTTTCCTTGAAACATTCCCAGAATCAGTAGTAAAAGCTACTATCTCTGTATCAGAATTGCTTGGTTCAGAATCTCACCTATACTGCCAAGTTGGTAAGGATGAATTTGTTGCCAAAGTTGATGCTCGTGACTACTTGCAAACAGGTGCAACAGTTGAACTTGGATTTGACTTGAACAAAGCACACTTCTTTGATGTAGAAACTGAAAAAACAGTTTACTAAGATAAATAAAACTCAAAACACTGCTAGAAATCTGGCAGTGTTTTTTGCGATTGAGTTGAAAAACTCTCCAATTGAACTGGAGAGTGGCTGTTTATACTCAATGAAAATCAAAG